>JAFRPB010000166.1 GCA_017429345.1 Clostridia bacterium
AAAACAATACGTTTTTCCATTTATTATCCTGACTGAAAATTATCGCCTCGGGACTCGGGACTCGAAACTCGGGACTAAATTCTGATTTGTCGCGCAGCGACAAATCAGAATTTACAGATACTTCTCAATCTCCGCTTTCAGCTCCCGCACGCCCTCGCCGGTCTTCGACGAGAACGGAATGCGGGGAATATCGGAAATGACCTCAAATTCCTTTTCGATCTCAGCCATGCGCTCTTTGCGCTCGGTGGGCTTGAGCTTGTCGACCTTCGTCAGAGCGATGATATAGTTAAATCCCGCGTGTTCGAGGTAATTGATCATATCCACGTCGTCCTGCGTCATCTCATGCCGCGCGTCGATCAGCTGCACGACGAGGGCGATATCGCGCTGCGAGGAAAAATAATACTCCATCAGCTGCGCCCAGCGGCGCTTTTCGCCGCCCGAGCGCTTCGCGAAGCCGTAACCCGGCAGATCGACGAAACGCACGGGACCGCATCTGTAGAAATTGATCGTGATCGTTTTGCCCGGCTCGGAGCTGACCTTCGCCAGATTCTTCCGCGCGAACAGCGTATTGATCAGCGAGGATTTACCCACGTTCGACCTGCCCGAAAACACGATCTCGGGACGGTCGCTGAACTTCAGCTGCGAGATCGTGCCGAAAGACGTCTCGAACTCGATTTTTCCGTAATCAAGCATTCGCGCCGTCCCCCGTTCCGCCGCCCGGCTTCTTCGTCAGCGCGATATCAAGCACCTCGTCCACGGTCTTCACCGGCAGGAACGAAAGCCCGTTTCTGACCGCCTCGTCGATCTTCTCAAGATCCGGAACGTTGCCGTAGGGGATCACGACCTGCTTCATGCCCGCCTTGTAAGCGGCCATGGTTTTTTCCTTGAGCCCGCCGATGGGCAGCACTCTGCCGCGCAGGGTGACCTCGCCGGTCATCGCGGTCGTGCCGCGCACCGGAACGCCGGACAGGGCGGAAACAAGACTCGTGGTCATCGTGACGCCCGCGGATGGACCGTCCTTCGGCACTGCGCCCTCGGGAACATGGATATGTATATCCTTATTCTTATAAAACTCTTTATCGATATGCAGCGCGTCGGCGCGGCTGCGCACATAAGACACCGCCGCCCGCGCGGATTCCTTCATCACGTCACCGAGCGAACCGGTCAGCTCGATCTTGCCCGTGCCGTCGAGCACCGCGGTTTCCACAGTCAGCAGCTCGCCGCCCACGCTGGTCCACGCAAGACCGTTGACAAGGCCGACCGCATCCTCCCGGTCGTCGTCCTCGGGCCGGAATTTGCGCGCCCCGAGAAATTCCGTGAGGTTCTTTTCGTTCACGACGGTCCTGCAGTCGGGATCCTCCGCGAGAAATACCGCGGTCTTGCGGCAGATCTTCGCGATCTGGCGCTCCAGCTGCCGGACGCCCGCCTCGCGGGTGTAACCCTCGATCATCAGGCGGATCGCCTTATCCGTGATGCGCAGGCTCGCGGGCTTGATATTATGCTCCTTCAGCTGCCGCTTCACAAGATGCCGTTTCGCGATGTGGAACTTTTCCTCCGCGGTATAACTGTAGAGGTCAATGATCTCCATTCTGTCCTGCAAGGGCCCCGGGATCGCGTATTTGTCGTTCGCCGTGGTGATGAACAGCACCTTGCTCAGATCAAAAGGCATATCGATGTAATGATCCGTAAAGGTATTGTTCTGCTCGCCGTCAAGCGCTTCGAGCAGCGCAGAGGACGGATCGCCGCGGAAATCGCCCGCCGTCTTGTCGATCTCGTCGAGCAGTATCACGGGGTTCGCCGTGCCCGCGTCGATCACCGCGTTGATGATCCTGCCGGGCATGGAGCCGATATAGGTCCTGCGGTGGCCGCGGATCTCCGCCTCGTCGTGAATGCCGCCCAGAGAGATCCGCTGATATTTTCTGCCCAGCGCCTTCGCGATCGAGCGCACGACCGAAGTCTTGCCCACGCCCGGAGGGCCCGCGAAACAGATGATCTGCCCTTTGATATCCGGCGCGACGCTCATCGCCGCGATCAGTTCGATCACGCGCTCCTTCACGTCCGCCATGCCGTAATGATCCCGCTCCAACACCCTGCGGGCGTGCGAGATATCGAGATTATCCCTGCTGTATTTTCCCCACGGCAGCGCAAGGCACCGGTCAAGATAGGTGCGCGAGACGTTCGCGTCGGGGCTCGACGGCGACATCGTGCGCAGCCGCCCCGCTTCCTCGGACAGCTTCTTTTTGCAGTCCTCCGGCATCGCGGACTCGTCGATGCGTTTCATATAGGTATCGTATTCGCTCGTCGGATCGCCCTCCTCGCCGAGCTCTTCGGCGATGGTGTGCATCTGCTCGCGCAGATAATACTCCCTCTGTCCCCTGTCGAGCTTATCCTGTACCTTCTCGTTGATCTCCGTTTCCAGCTCCAGCAGATCGATCTCCTGCAGAACGATAATATTGACCGATTCAAGCCGTTTCACCGGATCAAGCTCTTCGATCAGCTCCTGCTTCTCATCGAGCTCCAGCGGAAACTCGTTCGCGATCAGATCCGCAAGCTCCCCGGGACCTTCCAGCGGCGGCAGCTCGACGTGCGCGTCGGGATGCGCAAGCGACGCGTAGCGGCGGAACAGCTCCTTGCCCTGCCGCATCAGAGCCGTCACGTAATTCGTTTCCTCCTGCGGACGCTCCGTCAGCGGAACGGCCACCGCGGTCAGGCATTCGACAGAGGGCAGCTTCTTTGAAATGATCGCCCGGTATCCGCCGTCGACCGAAACGCTCAGCGCCGCGCGGTCCATCATGCGGCGGACCTGACGGATCTTGCCGACGCAGCCGACAAGATACAGATCGCCGAACCGCGGCGTCTCGACGGTCGCGTCCTTCTGCGCGGCGAAAAACGCCCGCTGGTCGCCGTCCATCGCCTTTTTCACCGCGGTGAGCGCGACGGGACCGTAGACCTCGAACTGAAGATTCGTGCCCGGGAACAGCACCGTGTCGCGCAGCGGCACGACCGGCATCTCCCGCGGGACGGAAATATGCTTTTTCTTAAACTCGGTTTCCATATATATTATCCTTTCAGAGTCTGAATGATGAATCCCTGCGGATTCGGCGCTAATCCCCATGTTAACGCAGTATATATTCTACTATATCGCGCGACATTTTTCAACCGTTTTTCAAATATTTTTAGCACTCATTATGTTTAAGTGCTAAAATTTAACATTTATTCATAATTTTGTAGCAAATCGTTCACCTGCCGCGGGTATAGTAATAACGTTATCATTCGGGAAATACTTATGAGGTGATTATTTATGAGAACGAAACAATTCAAAGCGGAATCGAAAAAACTGATGGATATGATGATCAATTCGATCTATACCCATAAGGAGATCTTTCTGCGCGAGCTGATCTCCAACGCCAGCGACGCGCTGGACAAGCTTTATTTCCGTTCGCTTACCGACGAAAACGTGGGGCTGGGCAGAGACGATTTCAAAATCAATATAACCGTCGACAAAGAAAACCGCCTGTTCACGATCGAGGACAACGGTATCGGCATGACAGCGGAGGAGCTTGATAAAAATCTCGGCACCATCGCAAAAAGCGGCTCGCTGGAGTTCAAAAAAGAGAATGAGACCGACGAGGACGTCGACGTGATCGGTCAGTTCGGCGTGGGCTTCTATTCGGCGTTCATGGTCGCCGACAAGGTCACCGTGGAAAGCCGCGCCTACGGCTCGGACGAGGCGAACCGCTGGGTATCCTCGGGGATCGACGGCTACGGGATCGAGCCCTGCGAAAAGGCGGGCGTCGGCACCGTCGTGACGCTGCACATCAAAGAGGATACCGAGGAGGAGAAATACGGCGAATTCCTCGACGCCTACCGCATTTCCTCGCTCGTCAAAAAGTATTCCGACTATATCCGCTATCCTATTATAATGGATATGGAGACCTCAAAGCTCAAAGAGGGCGTCGACACAAGCGCCGAGGATTACAAATACTCCCCCGACGATTACGAGACCGTCACCGAGCCTCGCACGCTCAACAGCATGATCCCGCTGTGGAAGAAGAACAAGAGCGAGATCACGCCCGAGGAATACAACGGCTTCTATAAAGACAACTTCATGGATTACGAAGAACCGCTCGCGGTCGTGCACTCAAAAACGGAAGGCGCGGCGACGTTCAACGCGCTTTTGTATATCCCCTCGCACGCGCCGTGGGATTTCTATACCAAAAACTATGAAAAGGGGCTCAAGCTCTATTCCAAGGGCGTAATGATCAGCGAAAAATGCGAAGACCTCCTGCCCGATTATTTCAGCTTTGTCAAAGGCCTTGTCGACAGCGAGGATCTTTCGCTGAACATCTCGCGCGAGATGCTGCAGCACGACCGTCAGCTTCAGCTGATCGCCCGCACCGTCGAGAAGAAGATCAAGGCGGAGCTGAGCAAGCTGATGCAGAACGAGCGCGAAAAATACGAGAAGTTCTGGGACGCGTTCGGCACGCAGCTCAAATTCGGCGTATACAACGATTACGGCGCGCACAAGGACGTGCTGCAGGATCTGCTGATGTTCGTCTCCTCAAACGAGGGGAAGCTGTCGACGCTGCAGGAATACGTCGACCGGATGCCCGAGGATCAGAAAGCGATCTATTACGCCTGCGGCGAGACAAAAGAGAAGATCGATATGCTGCCTCAGGCGGACGCGGTAAAGGAAAAGGGCTATGAGCTGCTGTACTTCACCGATCAGGTGGACGAATTCGCGATCAAAATGCTGATGAATTACGCGGAAAAGCCCTTCGCCAACGTCTGCGCTGACGAGCTCGACCTCGCAACGGACGAAGAAAAAGAAGAACTGAAAAAAGAGAATGAGGATGCGAAGGAAATATTCGAAACGATGAAAGCCGCGCTCGGCGACGCGGTCAACGCCGTTCGCTTCACCTCGAAGCTCAAAAAACACCCCGTCTGCATCACCAGCGAGGGCGGTATTTCGCTCGAAATGGAAAAAGTGCTCGGCCAGATGCCCGGCGCGGGCGACGTAAAGGCGCAGCTCGTCATGGAGATCAACGCCTCGCATCCGATCGCGGACAAGCTCAGAGCCGCCGCCGCAGACAACGATAAGCTCGGCAAGCTCGCAAAGCTCCTCTACGCCGAGGCGCGCATGATCGAGGGCATGCAGGTCGACAATCCGGTCGAGATCGCGGAGCTGATCAACGAACTGATCGTCGGATAAAAGCAAAACCGCGGGGCGGAGACGCTCCGCGGTTTTGCTTTTCGGGGATCGGATATCGGATATCGCGGATCGTGTCTGTATAATTTACTATAATTGACTCTTCCGCATTCGCAACGTTCATTCGATGATTCAAGCCGCGGTTCGGGCACGATATCCGAACCCCGATCCCCGATATCCGAAAAAACACAACTCCCCTTTGCGACAAAACTGTTTCGTAATAATAAACAAATAGAGCATAGGAAAACTTTTTATTCTATTTAATATTGACTTTTTATCGGGAATGAGTTATTATTCATTATGTAAGTTGCCATAAAATTTCGACGCGGGAACGCCCCGCGCCCGGGCGCTTAAATTACATGGAGGTGCAAATATGAAAAAAACCAAAAAACTGATCAGCGTGATCCTGGCGATCGTCATGACCTTCTCTGTCATGAGCGCCGCGATCGTCGCGTCGGCACACAACTACACCAAGGTCAAAGACTTCCGGCTGAACGCCGAAGAGTCCGCGACGCTGCTGCTTGATTATGTTGACGCGATGCTCGCCGAAAACGCGGCAAATTCCGACGACGGCGGACAGTTTACTTATTCGCTGAATCTCGGTCTGACAAAAATCGAAGTTCTGATCGATTATACGTCAATCGACAAAGCGATCAGCTCCGTAACCGAGCTGCTCGATAAGTATTGGGGCGTTGCAAAAGGCTTGGTCGGCGACGCCGGAAAGCTTGATTACAGCGATCTCAAGGGCGTACAGCGCAGCGGCGGCGACCTCAATCTCGTCTATGCGGCTCTGCGTTTCCTCGACAAGAACTCCGGGATCCTCGCTAAGGTCGTCAAGGGCGATCTGTCCCTCGGCGCAGTCAATGCGTTCTTCAACGTCAACGATTTCCTCGCTGAGCAGTTTGAGAAGATGACCAACGGCGAAGCGAATAATATCCCCGATCTTGCAAAGTATTATCTTTACGGCGCGCTGCTTTCCGATAAGTGGGGATACGATAAATCCTGGAAAGCGTCCAACATCACCAATGCCGACCAGATTCTCAATGAGTTTGTTACCACATTCCTGACCACCGACAAGCCCTCCGAGTTCAGCTCGGCGCTGCTCCCCTCGCTCAACAACAGCATCGACCTCACCAAGGGCAGCGTTTACGATCTGCTTGCGCAGGCTCTCAAGGCAGGTCTCGAAGATCTCGGCAGAGTTCCCTTCAATAACGACCTTAAGGCGATCATCGCCCAGTACGTCTGCGAAGGCACGAAGACCGAAATCACCGATACCGCGACCGACGCTGAGAAGGCGGTCGTTCCCGAGACCCAGCAGACCGCTTTCGCGGATTCCGCGTTCGGCAAGCTGGACGAGAACACCTATATCTTCAAGGATCACGGCAAGATCTTCAAGTTCGACATGAGCAATGCGAACACCCTGTATCAGATCTTCAACCTTGAATACAAGCTTCCCGACGAGATCAACATTCTCGGCGAGGACGGCACGCTCACTTCCAACATCAACAACATCCTCGGTCTCGCGGTCAAAACCATCAAGAACGAAGCGTTCGACTTCGAGTGGAAAGATGGCGGCAACGAGCTGCTGACCGAAAACATCGCGAATCTCGCGAAGAAGGTTCTGCCTCTCGTTCCCGACAAGTTCTTCGGTTCGCTTGACGCCGAGACCATCGCGAGCATCAAGAATCCCGCGGCGGACGCGGATCCCACGACGCTCGTCAACTACTTCACCAACATTCTTCTCAAGACCTTCGTGAAGAAAGACAACGAAGACCGCGAGATCAAATACGCCGACGCCGATCGCTTCATCGAATTCGGCGTGATCATCGCAAACTCCTTCGCCAGCGCCGCAGTCGACGAGATCGACTACAGCGACAAGATCTACGACGCGACCGGCAAGGTCATCGAAAGAACCGACGACGAATGGATCGCGATCCTTCTCGACCTCGGCATGGAATTTGCGACCTATTACGTTGATCTGTATACCGACCTGAACGTCGACAGAGACACCGTGAAGGCATACAAAGAGAAGGCTGCGGCAAACAAAGTCTCCTTCGCAGACTTCATGATCGACGATATGGTCGACTGGGCTTACGGTTACGCAGACGGCGTGATCGCCTTGACCGACGGCGTCAAGGGCGCCCGCGGCGAATACGACGCGAACGGCGGTTGGTACAAGCTCAACAAGGCGATCAACGCTCTTCTTCCGCTTCAGTTCTTCAACGACGCGGCTCCCGAAGGCTCCGAATTCTCGGTCGACCTTGAGTACGCGCTCAAGGATAAGTTCGCGAAGAACCTGCTGACCCTGAACGTCGCCGACGCGCTCGACGTGCTCAAAAAGAACGACAATCCGGGCAACATTCTCAACTACAGCCCGGTCAAAGCGGTTCTGACCATCGCGCAGAATCTCATCAACTCAATCCTGCCCGGCGCTATTCCCGCCGCTGCGACCGAAAACCTTGAGACGCTTCTTAAGAAAGAGAACCTGGCGGACGTCGTCACCGGTCTGCTTGCCGCGCTGAATACCAGAGCCGACAGACTCGTTCCCGCGGTGCTGCCGATCGTGCTGCAGTTCCTTGATAACATCGTCTCCGAGCAAGCGCTCATTCTCAAGGGCTCCAACGATGAAGACGCGAACACCATCGAGATCAAGGCTGTTCTTTCGCAGAAATACGCGAAGAATTTCGGCATTGCCGAGGGCGTACAGTCCGGTTCTCCCGAAGGCGTGACGATCAAGTCCATGGGTATTCTCGTCGCCTCCGACAAGACCATGAAGGCCAACAACCTCGATACGCTGAAGCTTGAAGACGCGTCGAAGGAAGGCGTTTACAACCTCGCGAGCAAGAAGCTCTTCAACTCCAATGCGAATGAGGACAACGACGGCTACTACAGCTTCAAGGCGAAGCTGGTCAACACCGACAAGATCGATCACGACAAGGAAGTCTACGCGATCGCATATGTCGAGACCACCGACGGCCAGGTCATCTATTCGGCCAACGGCTTTGCGTTCCATATGGACGTATGGCGCGTTGCGTAAAACGTAAAATCTGAATCAATATAAAAAGAGCTTCCCGCTCCGGCGGGGAGCCCTTTTTGTGTCGGTGTGGAGTGTGGAGTGTGGAGTGAAGGAAGTCGCTTCGCGACTTGTATTTATAGAACAGGACACAACAGATTTGTATAGATAGCAAATAGAGATGATTCCGAGAGCATTGATGTCGGTTAAGCTTCTATATAATCCGGGTACGGGGTGCGGATCGCCGGTGGAGATCTCTGCCGCAGGCAGGAGCACCGACCGACGCGGCAGCGAAGACTCGGAGCCCGTCCGAAACTTTACTCTTCACTCTCAACACTCCACACTTTTTCAGCTGCCTGCGGCGCAATTACACCCGATATTCGCAAGCTCGTTCGCGTCGCCGTTATCGCAGTGGATGCTCTGCTGGTTGGGCGGGAAGAATTCGTCCACCGGGAAGCTGATGCGGCGGAACGCGTCGCAGGGATCCTCTGTCTCGCAGCTGCACTCCTTGCGCGGGATATTGAAATCGTACGCGGGGATCAGGATCTGCACGTCGCGTTCAAGCTGCACCGTGCTGAACACGCCGATCGTTACTCTGACGGCTCTGTCGTTCTGCGGGATGCGGAACTCCCCTTCAAACGACCCGCAGACCGACCGGGGCAGCGAGCCGATGATCTCGTTGCCGCCGACGCACTCGCAAAGCCGGCACAGACGCGCGTCGAGACAGATCGGCTGCGCGACGTGGACCTTTGTCACGGGCGAGGAATTGCGCATCGGAAGCTGAACGTCCGAATCGCGGTTCACGAATTCCGACGAAAATACCTTTACGCCGCCCTCGCTGCCGTAAAGAATCGCCTTTTTCGAATGGACGCACAGACCGTAAACGGTCACCGGCGCTGTCGACGCGGGCGTAAACACGTCAAGCCCGACGATAAAGAAAAACGTCATATCCACCGAATAATACCCTCTGTTGAAGGGGGTGCGCTCCGTCTCGGTGAACACGTTCAGCACCTCGCAGCTGCGGCAGCGAACGCTGACCGCGCTGTCTATGATCTCCTGCGCGAAATCGGTGAAATAGACGCGCAGATCCGAAAGGCAGTCCTTATCGGCGCAGGAATCATAGACTCTGCGCGCGTCGATACTGACCGCTTCCTTGACGCGGCGCACGGCGTCGCCGCAGGGCTTCTTGTTTTCGGCCATAAAAAATCCTCCCATAGATGTATTCGGAAGTTCTGTTTTTTCGGCAGCCGGCGCGCCGCCTGCCGTCAAACTTCGATACATTCTATGGGAGGTTTGCTTTATTGTTACACAAGGGAACCTCTAAATATTCGACGCGTTCAGATTGCGTAGAGATTTTTTCGTCAGATGAGACAAAAAGCGGAGGGAATACTTTGTGTATTCACGAGCATTTTTGTAAAATATGACGGGAAAAGATCACGCAAGATGAATGCACGAGAATTTTTAGAGGTGACCACAATCGCGTCAATAGGAGATCGTGTATTTATCCTCATAGGTCAGGCCCAGACGTGCGTTCTCGATCTTCGGGAAGCCGATGACCGCCTGCGCCTTGCCGAAGCACATAAAGCTCGGGCTCTTGATATGCAGCTCGGTGATGTGCTTCGTTTCTTTTTCGATCGTCGCGGTCACTTCGCCTTCGAAATATCTGTTTTCAAGACCCTCAAACTTGATGAACGTACCCGCCGCGTCCGTGATCGAGCTTGTTTCGATCACGTCACAGATCGCCCCGATGCCGCCGCTGCCGGGCGCGGGATTGACCTCGGGCGCATCCTGCGTCGTGTTGAGCTTGATCGTTACGGTATAGGTCCCGCCGTTGTCCGTGCAGGTCGCGTCGGCGACGTAATTCATGTCGAGGTTGCAGGTCGTGACGCCCTTCGGCGGCACGTCCGCGGCGGCAAGCTGCTCGTTCAGCGTATTCTCCTTCAGGAACATATTCATCAGCGTGCTCGCGATACTGCTCAGCGCGCCCGCCTCCACGACCGGCGGCTGGTTCGTCGAATTATTCCACGTATGCACGGCGCCGGTCGCGTCCGTCGCGATCTTGCCGTAGGCCTCTTTATACAGCGCGACAACCTCCTCTTTGCCGGAAGGCGCAGCGTCCGCGGCGGGCTGCTCGGCGGGCTGCTCTGCAGGCTGTTCGGGAGCTGCGGTCGGCGCGGTGGTATCGTCGTTATTCGCGGGCGCGTCATTCTGCGGCGCGGTGGTCGCGGCAGTGGTCGGCGCAGTCGTATCGTCGTTATTCGCGGGCGCGTCGGTCGCCGCAGGCGCGGCAGTCGGCGCGGTCGTATCGCTGCCGCCGGGCGCGGCAGTCGGCGCGGTCGCGTCGCTGTTGACCGGCGTCGCGTCGGAAGGCGTCTCGCCGCCCCCGTTGTCGCCGTAGGCGAGCGAAACAGAGATCACCGCGTCAAAATTCGCACGGTTTGCCGCGCCGCAGCCGGAAAAAGCCGCCGCGACAAATATACATACCAGCGTCAGACAAAGGAGCGTTCTGAATTTACTTTTCATTTCACATAGCTCTCCTTTATAAATTTGATAATACCATTATACCGATTACGGAAATACTGTCAAGTATACTTTTCTTCCGCTTTGTTCAGATACCGTTTTTTTATCGCCGAAAAAAATGTATTTTTATCGCGTCCGCACAAAACGCCCGTTCTTATTCTTGACGAAAAGACGAAAATATGATATTTTATTTACAGACGGTATATTTCGTTTGTATTCACCGGAGGCAGCGTTCCATGTCTTATCTTGCCGATCTTCATATGCATTCCACCGCGTCGGACGGTACGGACAGCCCCGCGGAATTGTTGAATAACGTCCGCGCGCGGGGGCTTCGTTATTTCTCTCTGACCGATCACGATACCACCGCCGGCAGCGACGAGCTCGCGCGGCTTGCATCGCCGGAGGA
This sequence comes from Clostridia bacterium, assembly GCA_017429345.1. Lineage (GTDB taxonomy): Bacteria > Bacillota > Clostridia > Oscillospirales > Acutalibacteraceae > RGIG2774. The sequence continues at coordinate 11,149 of JAFRPB010000166.1, forward strand.
CGGATTTATTCGCGGCGCGGAGCTCTCCTGCGCGACAAGACTGCGCAAGTGCCATATCCTTGCCTACGATTACGACGCGAGGGCAAAGCCGCTGCGGGACTCTCTTGACAATTTGGCTGAAATCCGCATCGGCAAAATGCACATGCGGCTGATAATTCTTGAACGGGATTTCGGAATCATCCTGAGCGAAGCGGCAAAACATCAACTCGAACAGACGCACAGCGTCGGCAAACCCCATATCGCCCGGGCAATCGTCGAGGCGGGGTACTGCGCAGACATCCGCGAGGCGTTTTCGGAATATCTGAGCAAAATAAAACTCAAAAACGCGTATCTGCCCGCGCAGGAGGGCGTCGAGAGCATCCTCGCGACGAACGGCATCCCCGTCTGGGCGCACCCGCTGGGCGGCGAAGACGAGGCGCACCTGACGCCGGAGGAGTTCCGCCCGCAGTTCGAGCTGCTGCTCTCCTACGGGCTCAAAGGCCTCGAATGCTATTATTCGCGCTATACCGCCGAAGAATCGGCGTTTCTCGTTTCCGTCGCGACGGAACACGGTTTATATATCAGCGGCGGCAGCGACTATCACGGAGCGAATAAGAATATCCCTCTCGGCACGCTGAACGCCGACGGCGAGCGCGTACCCGCGGACCGGCTCACGCTGATCGACGCGATCGCGGCGCGGCACGCGTGAGGCGTGCGCCGGTGCGCCGATCCCCGATCTCCGATATCCGATTTCCAATGTGTTAAATTTACTTTGATACCATAAAAAAGGAATCATAAATTATAATTCTGAATCTTTAAAATCAAATCGCGAAGCGATTTCCCACACTCCACTCTTTACTCTTCACACTCCACACTGCCGGGAATAAACCGGCAACGAACAACCAGCAACCAGCAACGAACAACCAAAAGGAGAGACAGAACATGAAAAAGATCATCATCGCCGGCGCAGGGCACGGCGGACTCGTCGCGGCGGCGCTGCTGGCGCAGAAGGGCTTCAAGGTCACGGTCTATGAAAAGAAACCGAAGGGAAAGGTCGGCCACGATTTCACCGACGTTTTCGGCGGTCAGCCTCTGCGCGATCTCGGCATCGAACTGCCGAAGGACATCAAGTATTATCACAATCACCCCATGGCATTTTACGGTCCCTCGCAGAAGACGAAGCTTGAGAACCGCTCGTCCTCGGGCGGACTGAACCTCGACCGCATGGCATTGGTCGCAGTTCTGATCGACTTCGCGGAGAAAAACGGCGCGAAGATCGTTTACGATACCGAAGTTCTCTCCCCGATCCTCGACAGCGGACGCGTGATCGGCATGGTCGTCAGAAGCGGCGGCAAGATCAAGACCGTCACGGGCGATCTCGTGGTCGACTCGCTCGGCTGCGATTCCGTGCTGCGTCTCGGGCTGCCCGCGTCGGCGGATATCGAGGGCGACTTCGGCTACGCGGAACGTTTCTACGCCTACCGCGCCTTCTATGAAAAGGTCGGCGAGGATTCGACGGAATTTCACGAGAACCACTTCTATCACATCGGCGACCCGGGGCTTGCGTGGTTCATGGATTACGACGGCTACTGCGACGTGCTGGTCGGCTCGTTCCTGCCGCTGGATGCGGAGCGCGTCGAGGAGCATCTTGCGTCCTTCCGCGTCACCTATCCGGAGCTGGGCGAAAAGATCCTGCGCGGCGGGCAGTTCGCCTCGATCCCGATCAGAAAGCCCATCGGCAGATTCACGCTCAACGGTTACGCCGCGATCGGCGACAGCGCGGCGATGACGATCCCGCTGATCGGCTCGGGCATCGACAATTCGATGGAAGCGGGCAGGATCCTTGCGGACGTGCTGATCGCCTCGCGCGGGGACTGCACCGTCGCCGGGCTCTGGCGTTATCAGGCGCTCTACTTCAAACGCGTCGGCGCGAAGATGGCAAAGACCGACAAGCTCAGAGAGACCTTCGAAATCTTTACTCCGGACGACGTGGACTTCCTGCTGGACAACGGCATTCTCACCTCGGAGGATATCAGCTCCGCGACGGGCGAGGGCGGCATGAAGATGAACGCATCCACCCTTGCAGGCAAGGCGTACCGCGGCAAGGCGAACCTGCCGCTGCTGGGCAAGGTCGCAATGAAGACCCGCCAGGGCGCGGTCATGGAGACGCACGCGCGCAACATCCCGGAGATCTACAATGAGACCGCCGCGGAGAACTGGATCAAAAAATACAGGTCGCTGTAAGATCGGCGATATCAAAAAGGGCTGCCGCAGATTTTTTCGCATCTGCGACAGCCCCTTTTGATTACCGTGTTTTATGCCTCAACAACCGGCAGATAAGCTTCCATGCTTTCTCCGCTTGTAAGCTCGGTCGCTTCCGTGGCGACGCTGATCTTCTCCGCGTCGGGCGCGACCCCCTTTTCAAGCTCGACAAAGACGTGCCACTGCGCCATATCGCAGGTACACGGACTCGGACACACGCTTTGTATATCGATTCGCAGCCCGCCGTTCACAGCCGATACGCCCGTGAGTCTGTGCCGGATCGAACCGCTCCCCTCCTGAAGCGCGACGAGAACAAGCTCGTGCGCGTCAAAGAACGCGTCGTCGTATCTGCCGCACGCGTCAAGGAAGCTGACGGTGCAGTCGTCGCCGTAGGCGTTGTCAAACGAATAGAGATCTTTATTGTTTTTATAATATTCGTCGAGCTCCGCCCGGTTTTTGACCACGGTCACGACCGGGTATACCGTGCCGTCCGACCAACCGTTCGTGCGGATGATCTGCGATTGAAACGCACAGGCGCCGTTCGCCGGCTTCGTCGGCGCGGCCGTCGTATCAGCGGGCGCCGGCTCCGTGGGCGGAGCGGTCTCAAAGGGATCCGGATCGTAAACGATATCCTCAAGCGTAACGGCGAGATCTCTGCCGGGATGCGCGGGATCCTTTGCGACTTCGATCATAATATGCCATTCCGCCATATCGCAGGTTGCGACGTAAGGGCACGTCCTGCCGATCACGATCTCCAGCCCGCCGACCGCATCCGCCCGCACATCCGCTACCAGATGCCGGATCGAACCGCTCGGCTCTTCGGTGAGCACAAGGATCAGATCGTTCTTTTCGAAAAACGCGTCGTCGTATCTGTCGCACGCGTCAAGGAAGCCGATCGTCGTATCGACGTAAACCCGTTCATGCCGTTCCAGATCATACGTTTCTTTATACTTCGCGTAATACGCGTCAAGCTCCGCGCGGTTTTTGACGGTCGTCACGATCGGATACTGCACGCTGTCCGAATAACCGTTCGTGCGGATATACTGCGCCTCGAACGCGACGGGCGTCTTCGGGACTCCGCTCGTCGGCGGGACTGACGTCGCCTGCGCCGAAGGCTCTGCCGCGGCCGATTTATCGCCCGGTACGGTTGTTCCCGGCGTGCGATCATCGGCCGTCGCTTCGGTCATGCCCGACGCGTCCGGAACGGTGACGGCGCCGATATAAACCGCGACGTCCTCTCCGCGTCTTACGAGTCCTTTTTCGACCTCGACAAAAACGTGCCATTCCGCCATATCGCAGGTGACGGCATTGCCGCCGCCCGGCAACAGGCGGTCAATATCGATCGCCAGACCGCCTATGTTGCTGACAACGCGCGAAACCCGATGGCGGTAGGAACCGCTGTTTTCTTCCAGCAGGATCAGGATCAGATCATGCGACTCGAAAAACGCGTCGTTATATTTGTCGCAGGCGTCAAGGAAGCCGATCGTCGTATCCGAAGCGGTCGTTTGACAGCGATCGAGAGCGTACGCCGTTTTGTGGTTCTCATAATACGCGTCCAGCGACTCCCTGTCGTGAATTACGGCGACGGCGGGGTATTGCGCGCCGTCAACGATTCCGTTCGTGCGGATATACTGCGCCTCAAACGCATATTCCGTCTCCAGCCGCGCCGCCCCGCGCAGAATGATCCGCGCGTCCGCCGACGTGGTTTTTCCGTCGCCGTTGACGTCGCAGCGTTCGAATTCTTCCTCTGACAGACGAATGAGCTTCGCTGCGCCCCGCAGCGCCTGACGGGCGTCCGCCGATGAGATTTTTCCGTCGCCGTTCACGTCGCCGCGCTGCGGCTTTATCTCATTCTGCGCGAAGGACGGCAGGGCGACCGAGGTTAATAGCAGCAGCGCGATCAGCAGGATCGCGACCGCTCTGTTTCGGTTTTTCATTTGCATTACCTCCGATTTTGCGATATTCACGGACGGCTTCTTTTTTACCGCCCTTTCACCCATTAAGACGAAAAGCAAAAGAGAATATTTCGTCCCGCGGGAAAAAACTTAACTTTCAGCGGATATCACAAAAACAAAGAGCGTCTGATGTGCGAAATACACAAAACGGGCTTCGCCGTCAATGCGCGGCGGACGCGTTACGGCAGATCCGTCAGACGGCGGAATTCATACCCCTGCGCTCTCGCCTCGTCAATGATCCTGCCGAGGGCGGCGGCGTTGTCGCGCGATACCGCGTGCAGAAGAATGACCGCGCCGGGATGCAGACGCGAGACGACCGTCCTGTAAGCGTAATCCGCGCCCCTCTGATTCGATTCGTTCCAATCCTCGTAAGCGATCGACCAGAACAGGATCCTGAAGCCGTGCGAGTTTACCTCGCTTAACGCGTATTCCGAATAGGCCCCCTCGGGGTAACGGAAATACGACGAGCAATAGCCGAAATACCGCCGCAGATAATTATCGAACTCCTCCAGCTCCTGCGCCATTTTCTCTGCGGAGATCTTCGTAAAGTTCGGGTGATGCACCGAATGGTTGCCGACGATATGTCCCTCGAGGATCATCCGCTTTGTCAGCTCCGGCGCGGATTTCACCTGCGGCAGCGTGCAGAAAAACGCCGCGGACACGCCCTTTTCCTTCAGCGTATCGAGGATCTTGCCCGTGTTGCCGTTTTCATACCCGCAGTCAAACGTCAGATACAAGACCTTTTTTTCGGTTTTATTGTCGTAAGTTACTGCGTCAAAGCCTTTTTCATCAAAGAATTTCTGACTTTCGTAAGAGATCGAATGCACCTTTCCGTTTTTCGCCACGCCGAAGCTGTGATTGACCGTCTTTTTCGAAAGTCCTTTTTTATTGTTCGGATCGGTCGCGGTATAATGGATCTCGGGCAGACTCTCATAACCGGTGTATGTGTTCTTCGTGCCCGTGTTCGATCCCCGGACGACCATTTCATGATACGCGCCCGTTTTCGCCGCGATCTGAAGAATCGCACGCGCGTCGCCGGATCTCAGAACGCCGTCGGCGTTCATGTCCGCGCGCGCTGTCTGCTCCGCGGACAGCGTCTCTATCCGCGCCGCGCCCCGCAGCGCCAGACGCGCGTCTCGGGAATTCGTCCGTCCGTCGCCGTTTACGTCGCCGGACGGCGTATTCGCCCCGTTCTGCGCAAAGGCCGGGAATACGACCGAGGTAAACAGCAGGATCGCAATCATAAGAATCGCGGCGGGCCTGTTTCGTCTTTTCATATTCATACCTCTGACGCTTCTGTCATGCGGAAGAATACCGGCCACGCGTCGGCCTTATAAAACCGGTGTCCGCCGTCACCGATCACCTGCGCGCACATTTCCGGCGCGCCGGCTTCCTTATAATAGATATCCCGCACGCGCGCGAACTCCTGCGCTGCGGCGTCCGACGGGAAGATCGGGTCCGTCTTGCCGGTCACGATCGTCAGCGGACGCGGCGCGATCATGCCGCCCAGCTCCGCCATATCGAAATACTTCGCGATCCCGGGCACGTAATTGCACGCGCAGTGCCATTTATTGCCGATAGAATCAAGGAACGTGCAGAACGAGCACGAGGGGATCGCTCCTTTGATGCGTGTTTCGAGCGCCGTCGCGTAGATCGTCGCCGTACCGCCGCCGGAATTGCCCATGCAGTACACGCTGTTTACGTCGCATTCGTCGGCGAAATGCGTCTCCAGGACGTCGATCAGACGTTCGACGTCCCAGACTCTGCCGCCCAGAACGGTACGTCCCGAAAGGATCGCGGTCATCGCGCTCGTATAACAGTCGGGATTCGGCGTGCCGCCGCACTCACCGAAGCAGCGCTGCTCAAGCGTCACTGCGCAAAGCCCGAGCTCGGCGCACTGCACGGCATAATCCCGGTCGCCGCTCTCCACATCCTCCGCGTCGCCGGGATATTTCACCACGCCGAGCGAATTGTGCATCCCGGTGGAGTGCCCCTGCAGGCAGATCATCACCGGGGGCTTTTCACAGCGCGGCTTTTTCGGCTTCACGAACACGCAGGGCACGAAATACCCTTCCTCTGTCTGAAAAACGAACCGCGTTTCGCTCCGGTCGCCTTTATCCTCAACGGATTCGATGCTGAACAACTCGTCGCATCGGTGAAAATATTCCATGCCCAGCAGCGTCTCAAGCTTCGCCCGCGCGGCGCATTGCCAGATATGCAGGGGCATATTCCCGCTGAAGCGCATCGAGGGCGTCTGCCGCCCGAGCGCGCCGATTTCGTTCTGCCAAGGATGAAGTCCATACATCTTGATCGCCTCTTATATAATTGTTTTCTTCAGTATATCAAATACGCATATATTTTACAAATGCCTCAACTGTAGAAATTCCGGCGTTCAAATTGTAGATATTGTATAGGAAGAACGGAAGGGAATGCCGGATCGTTTTTTCGGGTCATAAAGAGATGTCATAAACACCGCGCCGCGCGCATATCTTTTGGCAGAGAAGAAAAATTCAGCCGAAAGGAACATCAAAAATGGATAAGCTTAAAATCGAAACGCAGCAGAAAAAACTCGTCGTTCCCGGCAGGGAATTCGGCGGGGAGCAGCCGCTGGATATCCGCGTCACGCTGCCGGAATATCTCGGCGACGTCGTGCGCGTCCTGCGCTGCACGGTCTTCGCCGTACCGGGGAACGTTTCCGCCGCGGACGACCGTATTACCGCCGAGGGCGAAGCGCAGGCGCACGTCGTTTATCTCTCCGACCGGGACGGTATCTGCGTGTATGACACCGCGGAGCCCTTCACGAAAAGCGTCGAGGCGCCGGATTTCCCCGCAGACGCAAGCGTCATCCCGGTCTTTCTGACCGACAGACCGGTCTGCCGCGCGGTCAGCCCGCGCTCGCTTGAGATCAAAACCGCCGTGCGCATGAGCTTTCGTATCTGTGAGCGGCGCGAGCGCGTTTTGCTGACGGCGGCGACGGGCGGCGGCGTCGAGCTGAAGACGGCGGAATTCACCGTAACCGATACCGTCAACGTCTCGTCAAAGCAGATCGGCGTGGACGAAACCTGCGCGCTGCCGGCGGAGCATAACGCGGTGCGTCGTCTTCTTTGCAGCGACGCGGCGTGCCGCGTCAATGAAACGCGCGTCATCACAAATAAGGCGATGGTGCGCGGCGAGATCGAGTATTCCGTATTTTATCTGCCGGACGGCGCGGACAGCCCCGAAAGCGCGCGTCTGTCAGTTCCTTTCAGCGAAATCGTCGAGTGCGCGGGGCTGAACGACACGATGAACGTAACCGTCGGCGCGTGTCTGCTGTCGCATGAGGTCTGCGTCCGCAGCGCGAAAACTGCGGCGCGGGAACTGAACTGCACCGCGGCGGTATCCCTGACGCTGACGGCGGAGCAGGCGGATCGCGTCGCCGCCGCGACGGACGCGTTCTCAACCGAATGCGAAATCGACGCCGAATTCACGGAGATCTGGGAAACCTGCGATTCCCGCGCCGTCGCGGAAACCGTGACCGCAGACGGCAGATTCGATCTGACGCGGCTGCAGCCCCGGCGGATCCTGTATCACACCGAGCGCGTCGGCGCCGTGCGCGCCGTATCGTCGGAGAAGGGAGCCGTTCTGCGGGGAACGCTCACGGTCGGCCTCTTCACCGCCGCGGAGGACGGCGCGATCGCCTACGCCGAAAACGACGTCGAGTTTACGTTTGAGAAAACGGTTCCCGCGCAGGCGGAGCAATACGTATTCTCCCCCGCCGTCACGGTAAACGCGGCGGACGTCACTCTCGACGGCGGCACGGCGGTTCTTCGCGCGGAGCTGTTCGTCGAGGGCAGAATCGACGCGCGGCGAAAGACCCGCGTTCTCAGCGGCGCTGCGCTGCGGGAGAACAGCGTGAAAAAGTCCTCGCCGGGGCTTGTGATCTACTTTCCCGACAAGGGAGAACAGCTTTGGGATATCGCGAAAAGCTACGGCGCGTCCCCAGCGGCGCTGCGCGCGGACAACAAACTCGAGGACGACGCGCTCCCGGCGGGCAGGCCGCTGCTGATCGCGCGGATTTAACAAGGAGGGCATGACGATGGATAACAGAAGCATATATGAGGATATCCGCACAAGAACGCAGGGAGATATTTACATCGGCGTCGTCGGTCCCGTGCGGACGGGAAAATCCACCTTTGTCAAACGGTTTATGGATACGCTCGTGATCCCGCATATGGGCGAGGACGCAAAAAAGGGGCGCGCCGTCGACGAGCTGCCCCAGTCCGCCGCGGGCAGAACGATCATGACGACCGAACCGAAATTCATACCGGAGCAGGCGGCGAAGATCCGGCTTGACGGGAACAGCGAATGCAGCGTGCGGCTGATCGACTGCGTGGGCTATATCGTCCCCTCGTCTCTCGGTTATATCGAAGGCGATCAGCCCCGCATGGTCAAAACGCCGTGGTTCGAAGAGGAAGTCCCCTTCAACATGGCGGCGGAGCTCGGCACGCACAAGGTCATCTCGGAGCATTCCACGATCGGTCTGGTCGTAACGACCGACGGCTCGATCAGCGATATTCCCCGCGCCGAATACGCCGAGGCGGAGGAGCGCGTCGTGAGCGAGCTGCGCGAGCTCGGCAAGCCCTTTATCGTGCTGATGAACGCGGCGGATCCCGAAACGGACGGCGTAAAAACGCTCTCTTCGGAGCTTTCGGAAAAATACGGCGTGCCCGTGCTGCCGGTCAACTGCCTGAAGCTGACCGAGGACGATATCAGAACCGTTCTCGGCGAGGTGCTGTTTGAGTTCCCGGTGCGAGAAATCACGCTGGACTTCCCCTCATGGCTGATGAGTCTGCCCGCGGAGCATCCGCTGAAGGGCGGGATCCTCGAAAGCGTGCGAAAAAGCGCCGCGGGTCTCGATACCATGCGTTCCGTTCCGGCGTTCGCCGAAGCGCTGAAAAACGCGGAAAACATCGGCGAAGTCAGCGTCGCGTCCGTGGGACTCGGCGACGGAAGCGCGTCTGTGCGCGTGAAGACCGGAGAAGGGCTGTTTTACGGCGTACTCTCCGAATACGCGGGCGTAAAGGTCGAGAACGAGCGCGGGCTGATGGATACGCTTCGCTCTCTCGCCGAGGACGCCGGGAAATACGCGCATCTCAAAGGCGCGCTCGAACAGGTTGAGGCGACGGGGTACGGAATCGTCATGCCCGACGTGACCGAGCTGACGCTCGAGGAACCGGAGATCATGAAACAGGGCGGCCGCTACGGCGTCCGTCTCAAAGCCGGCGCGCCGTCGATCCATATGCTGCGGGCGGACATCAAGACCGAGGTCGCCCCGGTCGTCGGCTCGGAGAGCCAGTCGGAGGAGCTTGTAAAATACCTGCTCAAGGAATTTGAGGAGGACCCCGCGAAGATCTGGCAGTCGAACATCTTCGGCACGTCGCTCAACGACCTTGTGAACGAGGGACTGCGCGCGAAGCTGAATCATATGCCCGAGGACGCGCGGTATAAGCTGCGCGAAACGCTGGAGAAGATCATCAATGACGGGTGTAACGGGTTGATTTGCTTTATTCTGTAAAATTCTGAATTGTCGCGCAGCAAAGCTGCGCGACAAATCAGAAATCAGTCCCCAGTTCCGAGTCCCGAGTACCGAGGCGGTTGTTTTTACTCAAGATAATTATAGGGGAAACATATTGTTTCCCGCTGTTTAACCAAGACGCATAAGCCGACCTTTCGTATCTCGAGACTCGAGTCTCGGGACTCGGGACTAAATCAAAAAATCAAAATCCAAATGTTACGAAAGTATGAATTTTAGAAAACCTCCTGTTTTTTTAATAAAAAGGTCTTGATTTTTCAAAAAAACGGCGTAAAATAGTGTTAGCACTCAAGAAAAGAGAGTGCTAACATCTTTTTGTAAATTATTTTATATAGGAGGAATTGTTATGACACTGAAACCTCTCGGCGACAGAGTCGTCGTAAAATTCATTGAGGCGGAAGAGAAAACGAAAAGCGGCATCATTCTGACGAGCGCCGCGCAGGAGAAGCCCCAGGTGGCTGAGATCATCGCGGTCGGCCCCGGCGAGATCGTCGACGGCAAGCGCGTCCCGATGGAAGTCAAGATCGGCGACAAGGTCATTCTCGGCAAATACGCGGGCACCGAGGTCAAGCTTGAGTCAGAGGAATACACCGTTGCAAAACAGAGCGATATTCTCGCGATTGTAGAATAATTCAGGGAAAGGATTGACAGATTATGGCAAAAGAAATCAAATACGGCGAGGACGCCCGCAAGGCGCTGCAGGCCGGCATCGACCAACTCAGCAATACCGTGAAGATCACGCTCGGTCCCAAGGGCAGAAACGTCGTTCTTGCGAAAAAATACGGTTCTCCCCTCATCACCAACGACGGCGTGACCATCGCCAAAGAGATCGAGCTTGAGGACGCGTTCGAGAATATGGGCGCGCAGCTCGTTAAGGAAGTCGCCACCAAGACCAACGACGTCGCGGGCGACGGCACCACCACCGCCACGCTGCTTGCGCAGGCGCTCGTTCGCGAGGGCATGAAGAACGTCGCCGCGGGCGCGAACCCGATGGTCGTCAAAAAGGGCATCAAGAAAGCCGTCGACGCAGCCGTCGACAGCATCAAGGCGGCCTCCAAGCCCGTCAAGGGCAGCGAGGATATCGCCCGTATCGGCACCATCTCCTCCGCCAGCGAAGAGATCGGCGGTCTGATCGCCGAAGCGATGGAAAAGGTTACCTCCGACGGCGTGATCACCGTTGAGGAATCCAAGACCGCAGAGACCTACAGCGACGTGGTCGAGGGTATGCAGTTTGACCGCGGCTATATCAGCCCCTACATGGTCACCGATACCGACAAGATGGAAGCCGTCATCGACGACGCGTTCATCCTGATCACCGACAAGAAGATCTCCAACATTCAGGAGATCCTGCCGCTGCTCGAGCAGATCGTCAACGCGGGCAGAAAGCTCGTTCTGATCGCCGAAGACGTTGAGGGCGAAGCGCTCGCGACGATCCTCGTCAACAAGCTGCGCGGCACCTTCACCTGCGTCTGCGTCAAGGCTCCCGGCTTCGGCGACAGAAGAAAAGAAATGCTCCGCGATATCGCGATCCTCACGGGCGGCGAAGTCATCACCGAGGAGCTCGGTCTTGAGCTCAAGGACGCGCAGATCACCCAGCTCGGCAGAGCGAAGCAGGTCAAGGTCTCCAAAGAGAATACCATCATCATCGGCGGCGCGGGCGACGCGGGCGAGATCAGGGACCGCATCGCGCAGATCCGCAACCAGATCGAGGTCACGACCTCCGATTTCGACCGCGAGAAGCTGCAGGAGCGCCTTGCGAAGCTCTCCGGCGGCGTGGCGGTCATCCATGTCGGCGCCGCGACCGAGACCGAGATGAAAGAGAAGAAGCTTCGTGTTGAAGACGCTCTCGCGGCGACCAAGGCCGCCGTCGAAGAGGGTTACGTCGCAGGCGGCGGCGTCGCGCTTCTTAACGCGATCCCCACCGTGCAGAAGCTCATCGACGCAACGGAGGATCCCGACGAGATCACCGGCGCGAAGATCGTTCTCAAATCCCTTGAGGAGCCCATCCGTCAGATCGCCGCAAATGCGGGACTTGAGGGCTCGGTCATCATCGACGCGATCAAGCGTTCCGAGAAGAATGACTACGGCTTCGATTTCGCGAAAGAGACGTTTGTCGATATGCTCGAGGCGGGCATTCTCGATCCCACCAAGGTCACCCGTTCGGCGCTGCAGAACGCGGCTTCCGTCGCGGGCATGGTACTCACGACAGAGTCCCTTGTCGCCGACAAGCCCGATCCGCAGGCGGAGGCGGCCGCTGCTGCCGCAATGGCGCAGCAGGGCGGCGGGATGTATTGATTTAGCCGATCGTTATTCGTTGCCGGATGCCGGCAGCCGACGACCGATCAAATCCGAAACCGAATAAAGAATTCCGGCGGGGCTTCGGCTCCGCCGGTTCTTTGTTTTATCCGCTATTTTCCGTCGCCATCCGTCGTCAGTCGGCGGCGGTCAGTTTCAGCGTGAGCGTGCAGGCGTCCCTGTCTGCGATATCCGCGCAGATACAGAGACTCGTAATCTGTTCACCGGAGCCGTTCACCCAGACTCCGCTCCCCTGCCGCTCGCCGAACGGGCGCAGGGAATGGTCGTCATATCCCAACTCTTCGTTGATGCACGCGTAATACAGCTCGGCGCTTTCGAGGCCCTCGCCCGAGAGTTCCGCGCGGGCGAGCGGCGTCGGATGCTCAAAAGACATGCGGATATGATGTTTCCCCAGCGGCAGCGTCAGAAAATACGGCTCGATCGTTTCGTTATTGAAAACATATCCTCCGTTCGCAGAGCGCTTTTCGCCGGGATAGGTCAGCCGGTAAACCGCCTCGTTCCCGGAGCCGGAGATCCGCTCGGGCGCTGCGCCGCCGGGCAGCCAGTCGTTGATCGCGATCTCCGGGCTGGTCAGATCTTTGCCGGAAGAAGGACCGAGGATCTGCGCATAGTCCGTCTTGAGCACATTTTCCAGATACTGCGCATAGAAAAAGCTCGTTGCGCTGCCGGGATGGTCGTCCGCAATATTGACCGTGTAATTCGCCTGATGCTTCCGGTCCTCAAAACTCCCGTGAAACGCATCCAGACAGTCGTAATACTTCACTTTGCGACAGCCGGAGAAGATCTCTCCGAGCGGTTCCGAGAGCAAAGCAAGCAGATCGTCATCCGGCGGGCTCGGCTGATTCATGACGATGACGTCCAATCCCCGCGCGCTTGCAAGGGCGTCGAGCGGCTCGACAAAGTTTTCGATATACTCTCGGCGGGTATCCCCGTTCAGGATCGGCACAAACGCTTCCGTATAAAAATATTCCGCGCCGTGTCTGATCTTATACTTCAGGATCCGCATCGCCGTCATGCCCGTTATCGAGGGAAAAACCTTTGAAAGCTGCCTCTGCAGCGGGAATGTATCCGAAAGATCAACAATATCGAGCGTATTGTCCGCAAGGTTTTCCTCGTCGGATCGGAACGATACCAGCGGCAATCTCGCGTCGTCCTGCACATATCCGATCACGACGATATCGGGCTTGAGATCGTCGAGCATGCTCGTTTCGGTAAACCACCGAAGCTCCGCGAACGAGCTCACGCCCGGGAACCCCACCGCGTCGACGCGGACGTTGTAGCCCTGTCTGCGCAGCGAGGTCTCCAGCTGCCGCCAATACAGCTCGTTTCTGTTCAGGCTTGCATAGCCCCACACGAAAGAGTCTCCGACGACCAGGATCTCGACGGTATCGTCGTCATAGATCTCCGTTCCGGGCATATTGTCGATCAGCGGGTAAGACGAGATTTTTTTGCCCGACGGATAATTCAGGAGCTTGTATTCATTTTTGTAGGGGCCCCGCTCCAGCTGCATTTTAAAAAGGAGATCATTCTCCGCCTGCGCTTCTTCCTTTTCACTTTTCTTTCCGTCGCCGGAGCGCGCAGCCAGTTCAGAGCCGAATGCGATCAGCAGCAAGCCCAGCAGAACGATCGCCAGATTGCGAAATGATTTCCGCAGCTTCATAGCCGTCTCTCCTCTTCCGGACACCTCGGACTGCGGCGAATGTTCTGCCGTTCCGCGATCCGGTCCTTTTGTTCAGTATAACAGCTTTCCCGGCATTTTGCAAGCCCATCCGCGCCCGTTGTTTGTGTCAAGTACGAGTTGGCAAATTTCCATATGATATATGAATATACGGATTTAGCAATGGTTTTAAATATCGCTCAACAGCTTGAGCGAAGAAATTTGTTTCAGCCAAGGGATGTTTGGAAGTGGTGCGGAGTGCTCCGGTTCATAGCCATGGCCGACTTTTTTCTGTACTTTTGCTGCAGAGACCGGCATTGATTCAACCGGTTGGATCGTTTCAGACGGTAATTCTCTTTGTTTTCCGAAGATGCTTTGCATACCGGTCGTATG
>JAFRPB010000167.1 GCA_017429345.1 Clostridia bacterium
AATATAGTCAAATCCGTTGTAAAATATACAATTTCTCCGCTTCGCCACCCCTGCCGTAAAGGGCGCGGATCTCCGGTGGAGATCTCTGCCTTCAGGCAGAAGCGCCGACCGAACCGGCAGGTGAGAATCAGGGATGCCTTCGCCGTCGATCGGGCGGTCATGCCCGCCCCTACAAATCATCTCCCCGATTAATCAGAATTTGGCAATCTCTTCGTTGATCTTCTCCCGCAGGGCGAGGAACTCCGTCGAGGTGCGGGGATATTCGTTGAACCGGATGTTTTCCACGAGCTTTTCCGCTTCTTCTCTGCCCGCGAGGCGTTCGAGCGTGTGCAGGGCGTGGAAATCGGTCAGGCCGTCGCGGAATACCTTGAAGCGCAGCGAGGGAACGGGAGCGCCGTCGTCGCCGGGGTACACCACAAAGCCGTCCCCCGCGGGGAACTCGCCGCCCGCGGTCGTATCCTGATACGGATCGACCGTCGCGCGGGAGAGCGCGGTATTCCAGAAATTATAACCCCACTGCAGGAAGCCGCGGCAGTCGTAGCGGTACATCGCAAGGCCGAGGGCGCGGTTGCGCACGGAAGGATAAAATATAAACCGATTGATATAGTTCTCTCCCGCGGGACCGCAGCAGTAATAGCACCACAGCTCGGGCACCTTCCCCGCGAAGTCGTCGACCGCGGCGATGCTCGGGATCGGCGTCTCGGCGATGCGCAGGGCGAAGAACGTATAATCCGACATCGCGTCGATGAAGCGGAAGCCGGGGAGGATCTTTTTCAGGAACGCCGCGTTGCTCTTATAATACGGCAGGTTCCCGAGTCCGGGCTCGTCCGACACGTGGAAGAAGCATTTTTCCGCGACGCCATTTTTCTTCAGATAAGGGACCAGCTCCGCGGCGAGCGCGGTCAGAAAGCCGCGGTAATTCCGTCCGCGGGCCTTCGTCTCCCAGCCGAAGACGCGCTTTCCGTCCGCGATGATCTTCGGCGCGTGCTCCGCGCCCCACTGGGTAAAGAAATGCGACATTTCAAAATACTTCGCGCCCGCGGCAAGGCACATATCGATCCAGCGGCCGAGTTTTTCAAAACCGAAGCTCCACGCGCCGTCCTCCCCGCGGGAGACGTCCACGAGCTGCACCGTCGGGCGCTCGGAACCGACCTCGGTATCGAGGGGCGGCGTGAACAGCGGCGTGAGGATCATGTTGATGCCGTGCTGCACCGCGCAGCGGACGTAGTTTTCCACGATGCGCCAATATTCCTCGCTGAACACTTCGACGCCGTAACGGGTCGCGAGACAATCCGAATGGAACCAGTGCGTGCAGACAAAGCCGTCGTCCTCAAGAAGCGCGTCGATCACGTTCGCCGCAACACAGACGGAGAATTCTTCCCCGCCGACGCGCACGGGAAATACCAGTTCCCGCTCTCCCGCAGAGAATCCCGCGTCGGGGACGAGGTCGATCCACAGCGCGTGAAAGCCCTTTCCTTTGAGTATTAACTCCGTCCCGCAGGGGCGCAGCACGTCGGGATATTCCCCGACTTCGCCGCCGCGCAGCAGAAAATCGTCGCGGCACTTCACACGCGCGGGCATTTCGATCGGCACATTTTCCGCGGAATACAGCGCGATATGACCGCCCGAAAGCGCGGGAAGGCCGATTGAAACGGGCGTCTCGTCCGTCTCGCATTCAAGAACGATCTGAAAAGAATACGTCTCGTTTTTCAGAAGCGAAAACCGCTGCAGCTCTCCCCCGGGCGCTTCGTCGGAAAAGACTTTTTCCAACGAATTTATAATATAGGGCTTTCTCATTTTTTATTCTCCTTTACGTCGATTCCTTTTTTGCGCAGGATCAGCACCGGCAGGAAGATCATCAGAGATACGACCGCCGCCGCCATGAACATCGATCTGCCGGGGCATTCGGTCACGATGCCGTAATCGTTCGTATAAGGCACGGTCTCGAAATAGCGGATCGTGAAATTGCCGATCGTCGGGCCGATCACCATCGGCAGCAGCACGATGAAGATCATGCGCACGCCCTGGAACAGGCCGACCTTATCCTCGGGCGTAAAATCCCGGATCGCAGCGTTGAACATGATCATCAGCATACCGTAGCCGATCAGCGCGGGCACGATGCAGACGAGAAATTTCAGAAGCGTATCCGCGAAAAACGCCGCGAACAGTCCCGCCATGAACAGGAGCACAGACACAAGAATAAAATTCTTTTTGCCGTATTTATCCACAAGCTTGCCGATGCCGATGATCGCCGCTACCACCGCGATCACCGCGACGAGGGCGACCGCGATCTTTGCCGGCGTCAGCGAAGCGAGCAGAGCGTTCAGGTCAAGCCCGAGCCCGTGCTGCAGATAGATAAATATATAAGGAAAGAATACCTGCACCGCGATATTGAACACCGCCGCCGAAACGAGCGTGAGATACAGGCGGGAATTCTCCTTCACGACCGAGGGACGGAAGCCGTAGATCAGCTCCGCGAAATAATTGCCGCCGGAAACGCGCTCGCCGTCGAGAGAATCCTTCAGCGTAAAAATACCGACGACGCCGCACAGGAGCACCATCGCGCCGAGGCCGAGGAAGAACGCGCTGTAACCGATCGCGCCGATCATCCCGGCCAGCGCCATCACGATCACCATCGCGCCGATGGGCATGATGGCAAGGATGCTCTCCGCCGTGCCGCGGTTGTGGATCGTCGTCACGTCCGTCACCCAGGCGTTGAACGCCGAGTCGTTGGCGGTCGAGCCCATGAAAGTCATCACGCAGTCCATCACGATCACGATCGTGACCGTCGCGGCGAGGATCTTCACCGGGTCGGAAAGATGAAACAGCGCGGCGGTATTGTCTTTGGTGATCACGCCGAACACACCCACCGTCACGCCCCAGATCATATAGCCGACCGAGATGAACAGCTTGCGGCGGCGCAGCCGGTCGCTGAGCGCGCCCATGATAAAGGTCGTGATCACCGCCGTCGCCGCGGACGCCGCGACCATGATGTTGATCGCAGAGACCACGCCGAGCGTGCCGTCCACCGCCGTCTGCGGCGCGTCGGCGTAGACGGAATTAAACAGGAAGGTGTTGAAGAACATATTCTCCACGTTCCACGCGACCTGACCCATAAAGCCGAACAGGATCATATTAAAAAGGATCCTGCCGCCGAGTTTGTTGTTTGAGGGTGTTTTGATTTTTGACATTCAGATCAGCTCCGATGATTGTGTTTTTTGGGTGTTGGGTGTAAGGTGTAAGGTGTCAGGTGAAGGCGTCGATCTCACGACTTCACGACTTCACGACTTCACGATTTCACGACTTCACGACTGACAAAACCGGCGGAAACGGATCCGCAACCGGTTCCGTTTCCGCCGGTCATTCAAAAAAATCACGCCCACGGATCCATGGAAACGGGGATCCGGATATCGGGCAGAAGAAAGTTTTCCCACCAGTACCAGACGGTACCGCCCTTGGCGCGCATTTGGATCTGCCGCGGGGAATCCGCGCCGGAGGACACGACGGTCAGCGTCGCGTACCCCTCGGTATTGAACGCGTAGGGCCCCGCCGATATCGTGACCGTATACGGCATTGTCGGCGTATAGTCGTTCTGCGGACTCGTTCCCGCGAAATAGGAACGGGGCACATACGCCTTGCCG
Organism: Clostridia bacterium; assembly: GCA_017429345.1. Taxonomy (GTDB): domain Bacteria; phylum Bacillota; class Clostridia; order Oscillospirales; family Acutalibacteraceae; genus RGIG2774. The sequence continues at coordinate 3,642 of JAFRPB010000167.1, forward strand.
CCGAGCCGGTCGCGCAGGAACTGCTGCTCATAGACGCTCATCGGTCTCGGCTGGCGAAGGTAATTGAGCATATCTATGCAGTCCTTCGGGCTCTTTTCGTAACGGTTGAGCGCGGCGATCACCAGCGCCGCCGTAGCGTAAGGCGAGGAAAAATCCGCCTCGGGCATGGCCTTCAGCTCTTCCACATTCTGCGGAAGAGATTCAAATGTAAAAGTACGGGATTCTGCGGGCATGGCGGTCTCCTTTCGGTAAATTCTGAATAGTCAATTAAAGTCCCGAGTCCCGAGACTCGAGTCCCGAGATACGTAAGGTAAGCTTGTGCGTGTTGGTAAAACAGCGAGAAAAAAACATGTTTTCCCATTTACTGTTTTGACTTTTAAACTATCGCCTCGGGACTCGGGACTCGAAACTCGGGACTAAATTCTGATTTATCGCTTCGCGATAAATCAGAATTTACCGGACGTATGCCCGCCGCCGCTCGTGTGGGAGCTGTGCGAGCCGCCGGAGCTCGATTCCGTCTGTCTGCGGACCTTGCTGACGTTGCTGTAAAGGAACATCTCGTTCGCCATCGTGATCTGCATGCTGCCCTGACGCACATAGCTGGTCGCTTCGTTGCGGCGGCGCACGGTTTTGAGCTCGGATTTATACTTGTTCATGATGATCGTGCCGATCAGCAAGCCCGCGCCGATCGCAATCAGAAAACAGACCGGGCTTTTCTCGTTCGGCAGATCCCTTGCGGTATAGGGATCGCCCGCGGCATCCCTCGCGAGGAAATCCTGGCAGCACTCGCCGAAGCGCTTAAACGCCTCGTAATAATCCCCGGAGCTGAGAAGCGGCTTCACCTGACGGAAAATATATTCCCGTCCTTTATCAAAGAAGATATTCTCCGCGCGGCCGATGGTGGCGAAGATATCAAAATCCCTGTCCTCCATCGAAATGTAAAGAATCACCGTACTGCCGTCGAGATTGCTCTCATTGGCGACGTAGCTCTCCACCGCGTTTTCAACAGTCCGTCCGTTCAGCGTCTGCACGGTCGCGACCGCGACATTGACGTTATACAATTCCTTCAGCGAGGCATACGTTCCGCGCAGAACGGTCTCTTCGGCGGGCGTCAGCAGATCGGCATAATCCCCCACGACCACCGGAGTGCTCATATACTCGCTGACCGCGTCTGCGATCGGATCGTCGGACGAGCCCGTCGCGAATGCGGGAACGGCGAAGGGGAGAAGCAGCGCAAGGCCTAAAATCAGCGCGCAAAGACCGGATAATACTCTTTTGTTCATCTTCTCCGCCCCCTTTTACAGCAAGAAATACCAGATCGCGGCGATTCCCGCGGCTACGGCAGTCGCCGCGCCGGAGTAGATGAACCACCATTTCCGGTAAGCGCCCTTATCCATCGGCAGGTCGCCGACGAATTTGCCGGTCTGCCCGTTCATTGCGAAGGTGTATTTCTGACCGTTCCACGTCGTGTTCAGAAGCCACACGGGATAAAGCGCATACTGCGATCTGCCGTTGGCTACGTTGACAGACGACGCCTCGGGCGTGACCGAATTGTAGCCCTGCACGGTTTCCGCAAAGGCGAGCTCGGTGCTTCTTTTGACTCTCTCGTTCGCGCGCGGAATGCTCTGCTCGCTGGTCACGTCGTATTTATCGGCGAGATACCCGGCGAGATACGCCGTCTGAAAATCCACGGCATCCCGGAAATCAAAGGGCTCGATCGATTCCATCAGATCATCCGCCATCTTCGTCGAGCCGTCTACCGGAACGTGGTCAAACGCGATATAACCGGAACGGTTGACGCTGAAATAGCTGGTCTCGGTGTAATTGTAGTTTCTGTCGCTCCAGGACCGGGTGCGCGTCGCCTTGTAACGGATATCGGCGGCAACGTTCGCGTCAAACAGCCAGAAGGGAACGTAAACGCCTTTGATCTCGTCGATATGGTTCTGGTCCTTGAAGACCCGCGGAAGCAGTTTCTTATTCTTTATATAATCGAAATACTTCGCCTTCGCGGCCTTCTTGTCAAGCTTGAAGGGGATCACGAGATCGGGACGAAGCGAGCCGCTGAACTGATCCATCATAACAACGGGATTGCCGCAGAAGGGGCAGCTTGTCGCGCCGGTCTGCGCGTCGCCGACGATCTCGCCGCCGCAGGATTTACAGACATAAGAGCGAAGGCTGCCGGCTTCCTCCGCGCCCCACTGCCCCGCGGAAACAGGCTCCCAGCTCATATTATCCTGTCCCTCGTTCCGGAGCTGCGCGTCAAGCGCCTTCAGCGCTTCTATCTCAAATTCGGAATCGCAGTATGGGCATTTCATTTTCTGCACGGTGCTGTCGAAGTTGATCGCTCCGCCGCAGCACGGGCATTTATAGTCTTGCAGGTTGGGCATATTTTCACCTCAGATGTTTTTGGGATGTAAAATGTGAAATGTGAGATGTGAAATGTGAGATGTGAAATGTGAAATGTGAGATGTGAGATGTGAAATGTGAAATGTGAGATGTGAGATGTGAAATGTGAAATGTGAAATGTGAGATGTGAGAGATAAGAGATGAGAGATGAGAGATGAGAGATAAGTAACGATTATTTTATGCGCCGGGCAAATACCGAGGGCACTTCTCCCTTTTCCCTAACTCCTCTTCACTTTTCACTCTTCACTTTTCACTGTTCACTTTTCACTTTTCA
>JAFRPB010000168.1 GCA_017429345.1 Clostridia bacterium
AAGAAAACGCTCCTGTGGAGCGTTTTTAGGGCGTGGGATTTATGAAGAGCAAAAGCTTCCAACATGCGCGTACTGATCGTCGCTGTGCGTGCATTTATTTCCTCTCCCACCAAAAAGGGGCTGTTGCAGGTGCAAAAAAATCTGCAACAGCCCCCGATTTTTCGAGAAGATCGTTTATGGAAATTTCAATTTTGCACAATTGTTAAAAACTTGTTTAATGCGTAGCGCGGCATCGGGGAACCGGTGCCGTTTTACGTCTGTTTTTTGTCTTTCGTCTTTATACAGCCTCTTAGTTGAACAGTTTCAGTTCGACTCTGCCGGCTCGTCTGCGATTCCCATTCTTCTGGATGTTAAACGAAAATGCGATTAAGAAAAATTGAGTTTCGGTTTTCTGTTTTCCTCGTGTCAGGAAGCGTCTGAAAGCCATATCCTCTTTGATCACGCCGAATGCTCCCTCGACCTGAATCCTCAGATCGCGAAACAGTATGAAAAGATGAAGCTGAAATTGCGAAAAAAGTATGAGCATAATCGTGACGCTTATACAGAAGCAAAAACAGATTTCGTTCGCCGGTGGACAACAGAAGCCCGCAGGATATACGGCGACATATACTGACAAATTCCGTTTTGCCGATACGGCAGATGTTGCGTTTGTCCTTTATTGCTTCGAAGAGTGTACGTTTCCATTTTTGTGTTTATTAAATATAATAATCACATATTATCATCCGGATGCATTTTATACATAAAAAATTTCAGATATTGATAAAATTTTATATTGTTTTAATCAAATCTGTGTGATATAATAACATTGTCTTAAGAAAAACCTGGTATTCCGTATCAACGAAAAATAAGGAGGACAAAATCAATGAAAAAAACGATCAGAAAAGCGCTTGCATTTGCGCTCGCATTTGTGATGGCATTTTCCTGCCTTGCGTTAACCTCGTTTGCCGCGACAAAAGAGAACATTACGTATCAGGTGCAGGGCAAAGGCGGTTATCTTGCCATAGGCGACAGTATCGGCATGGGCTGCGGTTCCGACGGCTACTATCTGGGGCATTACCACGGCGACTACGAATACCGTGACTGCGAGGGCTCCTACGTTACGCAGATCGCAAACGCGGTGGGCTGCGACATTCCCTCGCACAGCATCAGGGACCAGAACTCCAATTTCTATCCGTTCTGCTATCCCGGCCTGACCACCGCGATCGCGCTTGACCTGTACGGCGTTGACGACGGTTATTCGGATTATGAACTCGACTACCCGTACTACGACGCAATGCTCCGGTATTTCGGCACGCCCGCTTCCATCCCCTCGACGCGGGATGAAGATCCCCGCTATGAAGAGGAAGGCGAAGTTCAGCACTATGTGGAAGGCAACTGCGGAAAGTGCGGCGACATCATCGAGCTGACGAAGAACGCGGAACTTATCACGATAGAACTGGGCATGTGCGATATTTTTTACCGCGCTTACCGTATTATTTCCAACGGTTCTCTTCTTGCGGATCTGAGTTTCGACGCTTCCATTCTGAAAAGAGCCCCGGAGATCGTCAAAAAGGCGATCAGCCTGATCAAAGACGGCTTCAACAACTTCAAATCACAGTATCCGCTTCTTCTCCAGAAGGTAACGGAGCTCAATCCCGACGCCACGATCCTGATCTGCGGCGGCTTTAATCTGATCGACGACATCACGCTTCTTGACGAAACGATGTTCCCCCTCGGCGATCTGATGACCAATATCACCGAGCAGATGAACATTCTGTATCGGCAGTGGGCAAAAGAGTACGGCGTTACTTATGTTGATATTCAGAACTGTGAAACATACGCCACGGAAAACAATATGGCGCTTCTCGGCGATTATATGGATGACTCGCTTACATCCTCTCATCCCAGCCAGACAGGTCACGATTATATCGCAAGACAGTTTCTTGCCGCACTTGCTCCCGTGGAAGAGCATCACAACATCTATGTTGACCTTGTGAGAAATACGTCTGTAAGCAAGGTTCTTGTCAACGGTATTCCCGTAAGCAATTACACGGTTGACGGTTACGACCTCAATATTGACTACACAGGCAAGCTTGCGACAAATATGACGATCTTTATAGACAACGACGACGGTACCACCCAGATGCAGTATTTCGATCTGGAATACAAGGACGGCGGATATGTTGTTCACCGTATTTACCAGAACAACGATTTCCGCGAACTCTTTACCCGTCCGTTCAAGCTTTTCATGAAGCTGATCGAACTCATCAAGGGGCTTTTCAAAAAATAAGCAGACAGCAATTATCTTTTTGATTACAAACGCCGGAAAAAGCAGCCTTTGGGCTGCTTTTTCCGTGGAAGAGGGCGTGGAATGTATAAAAAAGCAAAAGCATCCCGCATGCGCGTACAGATCGTCGCAGGGTGGACGATCCGTTTGAAATATCCTCCTGCCGATTTTTGTCAGAGCGTTTATAAAGCCCGCAGGAATGCCGGCTTATTACATGGGATCCGGGATCGGTCTGTTATTTTTCCCCGCTCCCGTGCCTGCTTTTTATTTTTTTCTTGTATTTGTTGTTGTTATATGATAAAATAATATAATAACACCGAAAACACCCGTCGGGAGGAACAATGATTTGAAGATAGGGAAAAAACTGATCATCTCCATGCTCGCGCTGACGCTCGGCACAATACTGCTCGTCTATGCCGGACTCTACGCGATCATAGCCGATCTGCGTGGGAACATACAAAAACTGTATGAAAACATAAGAACGGGCACGGAGCAGACCATAGAAGAAGGCCTTTACGCGCAGGACTCCGATTCGCTCGGGGTACTGGCTGATATGCAGGCGGAGGTGACGGATTCCCGTCTGAATATCGTGTCGGACGCGGTCAGTCAGTCGGCGGAATTTGCGGAAAAGCTTTACGCTTCGCCCTCGGCTTATTCAGACTCCGCGTATTCTCCCGTTCATTTGTCCGAGGCGCCGGAGACGCTTTCCGCGCGCTACATGTTCAGCGCGGGTGTCAACGAGACCGACGCTCTGGACCGAGAACTGAAGCTCATCTCGAATATGGAAGAGATCTTCGCGCCGATCATGAAATACAACGAACGGTTTATCGATAACCTTTACGTCGGCACTGCGAGCGGGATCTTTTATCAGTATACGAAAAACAATGTTTTCCGTGAAAACTATGTGGTGACCGAGCGACACTGGTATTTAAGCTCAACATCCTTCCCCGATGAAGTCCGGTGGAAGGAGACGGAGATCGATTCCTACGGGCGACCGTGCATCACGGCGTCTATGGCTGTAAAGGACCCGGCGGGAAATATCGTCGCCGTTGTGGCAGCCGACGTGAATTTCGAGCAGATGATGTCTAACGTGATCGGCTCGGGACTCGGTGAAACGGGAACGACCTTCATTCTCGGCAAGACAAAAGATCTGCTGGCTTACGGCTCTTTTATGGAGGACGTCGAAGCGCATAACGGACAGCTGTACAACGCCTTTGAGGATCACTTTGCCGACCCGGAGGTCGCGCTGAAAAAAATCGACGACTGCGCCTTCGGCGACGGAGAGGCATTCCTTGCCGAGCTTGACGGCAAAGAGATCTATATGACAGCCCGAAAGATCCTCTCCACCGGCTGGCTGCTCTGCACCGCGATCAACGCGGAAGAGATAACAGAACCCATCGGGAAAGTCACTGCGCAATCCGATCAACTGTTCGCCGCCGCGCGCGAGCAGATGACAGCCGAATTCAAAACGCTGATCATCAAAGCGATCTTTGCCATCGTCACGATCGCTCTCATCGTCGCCATGATCGTATATTTCGTTTCCCGCACCATCTCAAAACCCGTCATCAGGCTGACGGAAACGGTTAAAAAAATCGGCGAAGGCGATTTTGACAGAAAATCGGATATCGATACACGAGACGAGATCGGCGACCTCGCGAGAGGCTTCAACAAGATGCAGGATGATCTGAAGCTCTATACGGAGAATCTGAAGACCGTCACCGCCGAAAAGGAACGCATCGGCGCCGAACTGAACGTCGCGACACAGATACAGGCGGATATGCTTCCGCGGATATTCCCTCCGTTCCCGCAGAAAAAAGAGATCGATCTTTTCGCCTCAATGACCCCCGCGAAAGAGGTGGGCGGAGACTTCTACGACTTCTTCCTTACTGACGATGATCATCTTGCTCTGGTGATCGCGGACGTATCCGGCAAGGGCGTTCCCGCGGCGCTGTTTATGGTGATCTCAAAAACGCTTATTAAAAACCGCGCCATGCAGGGCGGCACCCCGGCGCAGATACTCGCCGACGTAAACAATCAGCTCTGTGAGGGCAACGAAGCGGATATGTTCGTAACCTGCTGGTTGGGGATATTCGAGCTTTCAACGGGCAAAATGACAGCCGCAAGCGCCGGTCATGAATTTCCCGCCGTATGCGGTCCCGACAGAAAATTTGAGCTTTTCAGGGATAAACACGGCTTTGTGCTTGCCGGTATGGAGGGCGCGCGCTACCGCGACTACGAGATGCAGCTTGAGCGGGGCGGCAGCATATTCGTATATACGGACGGCGTTCCCGAGGCGACGGACGTCAACGGTGAAATGTTCGGTACTGACCGGCTGCTTGAGGCGCTGAACCGTCGCCCGGACAAGAAACCGGCTGAATTCCTGAATGAGGTCGGCTCCGCCGTGAAGGAATTTACCGGTGAAGCGCCTCAGTTTGACGACATTACCATGATCGGAATGACGTGGCACGGAAAAGACGGCGACGCGACCGAATGATCGGCCGGCCTGACGCAATGCGGATATGAGAGATCCGGACGGAACAAAAACGAAGTATGGCAGCAGAAGCGCCGGATCGTAAGAGAGGACTTATCGTGCGGAATCAAAAGCTCGGCGTTTGCGCCGACGTCAGAACGGAAAAATCGACGACCGAGATCCTGGAGATCATCTCCGAGGTCGGCTTTGAGGCGTTTTTTACCGGATGGAGCCCCGACAGGGATATCGCGGCATACGCGAAAAAAGCGCGGGAGCTGGGCCTTGAATATCAGTCCCTGCACGCGCCTTATTCCCGGATCGCGTCTCTCTGGCGGCAGGATCGGGTGGCGGCGGACGCCGCAGCAGCGGAGCTGAAAGCCTGTCTTGCCGACTGCGCGCGCAATGAGATCGGGCTGATGATCTCCCACGTCTATATCGGCTTCGACGAGCATCCGCCCGTCTCGCAGGAAGGGCTGGATCGCTTCGGCGCGCTGCTTCGGGCGGCGGAGGATTACGGCGTGCGGATCGCCTTTGAAAACACGGAGGGCGAGGAATTTCTTGACGCGGTGCTCGGCGCGTTCCGGGACGATCCCTACGCAGGCTTTTGCTGGGACGCCGGGCACGAAATGTGTTACAATTTCTCGCGGGACCTGCTCTCGGATCACGGCGACCGCCTTCTGGGCACGCACCTGAACGACAATCTCGGCGTGCGGGACTTCGGCGGAAAGATCACCTGGCATGACGATCTGCATCTTCTGCCCTACGACGGGATCGGCGACTGGAGATATAACGCCGAACGGCTGAACGCATGCGGCTATGACGGGATCCTGACCTTCGAGCTGAACAATCACTCAAAGCCCGGACGCGTCGAGAACGAAAAATACGCCCGCATGAGCGAGCGCGAATACCTGACCGAGGCGTATGTGCGCGCCTGCCGTTTCGCGGCGGAGCTGCAGTATGTTAAGCAGAGGGCGATGAGGGAAAAGGGATAAGGAAAAAAAGGAAAAGGGATATTTCTCTTTCCTCACTCCTAAGGCAACACCGCACAATTCGGGCGTGCGGATTGCGCAGTAGATTTTTTTGTCAGATTGTACAGATTCTCCGCAGGCAACCTGACGGTTGGCAAGGAGAAGATGTGCAATATGACGGAATAAAGATCAAGCAAGACGCGCATTCGTATTTGTGCGGTGTTGCCCTAATTCCTCATTTAAATAAAAAGGCTGTCCGATACCGTTTTTCAACGGCGCCGGGCAGCCTTTTTCCGTCCGTACGGGATCTTTACGAATAAATGCGCTTATTATTTCAATATGCTTCAACGGAACAGCGCAGTAAAGGCTTCGGCGGCGGAACGAAGCAGCTTCCAGATATCCTCAAAGAAAACGCCGATCCGCGCCTTTACGAATACGGGACGCGACAGCAGAAACTGCCGGTATTCCGCGTTCGTCGGTACTCTGCCGTTTTTTTCCGCGAACGCTTTTACGTATTCTTTACCGTCGCTGAATACTTCCCGTAACGTTTTGTAAAGCTTCGTCTCGTTCCCGTCGGCGTCGATCAGCCAGAAGCCCCGCGGTCTGCCGTCGTCCAGCTTCTCGTTGCAGTACATCTCCCAATAGAGGCAGAACTTCACGTCGCACTGCAGATATTTCGCCATGATCCTGAGATTCGCGTCGCAGTGGCGGCTGTCGTTAAAATCGAAGCTCGCGGCGGGCTCCGCCACCTCGCCGATGAACACGCGCGGTCCGGGAACGCCGCTCTTCTCCGGTAAATTTTCATAGATATAACCGACGGTCTTCTTTATGTCCCGTGTGGAGAGATTCTTTGAATCGTACGCGGAATAGGACACATAATCGACGTTCGTGAACGGCAGAACGCGGTTGACCACGCGGTCAGCCCCTTTTTTCATCGCGTCGACCGGGCGGTTCAGCTCAAGATAATTCCAGACGTCCACGTCAGTATGCGGCGTGTCCCGCTTCGCGTCGTCCACTGCTCTTTGCCGGGTGTTGATCCACTCGATCATGCCCTCGGTCAGCGCTGGATCGACCGTTTCCTGAGAAGTATCGTAGTTATCAAGATAATACCAGTCGCCCTCCCAGTGACCGAGATAGAACTGTTTTCCCGTGCCGTCATAGGTCCGCAGCAGCTTGCGCGTCAGCGCGTAGAACGCGTCGTAATCCGCCTGCGCCTCCGCCTCGGTGTAGCCGTTGCGGAAATACGCGCCGGAACGTAACCACACGAAGACATAGTCGAAGTCGCGGTCCTCGAGCACCCGGTCGATCAGATCCGTATCGTTCCCCGCGTTGAACTTGATCATATTGGATCCCCAAGCGACGATCGCGACCGCGACCTCCATGACCGGGTCCGCGTCGGTGAACTGATAACCGGGCGCGAAGTCGTTGGCGCCGATGATATAGTTATACCGTTCGATCTCCCGCCGGAGCGCGTCGTCCCCCGCGGACGCGGCGGCGGATATGGGACAAGCGGGCAAAAGCATGAGGAGCGCCAAAAAGAGCGCGAGAGGTTTTTTCATAACGATGATCCTTTCCGTGACCCCGATCTTCCGCGTCATACCGGCGGGCAGATCCGTGTCGATATAAATGAGCTTTTTTGCCGTGCGGGATTTGCAAGATCAATTGCCGGGATGTGCAAAAGACCCGCACATACGGCGCGAACGCTTCGCGCCGTCAGCAGATACTATTATAACGCGTCATTTGCAAAGAAACAAGACAAAACATATGAAAAAGATCGCACGCAAAGCCGTCAGCGTTCTGCTCACGATCCTGATGGCGCTTTCCGTCTTTAATGGGCTGACGTTCATCGCGAGCGTGGCGGGCGTCTCGTACGTCGACGAAAACGGCGAGACGCAGACGTACACCGGCGACCTTGTCTGCACCGTCTGCGGCAATATAGTTGAGACCGGCACGGTCATTCCCGCGACCAGCGAAGAGCCGACCGAGCCGGAAGAGCCCACGGAGCCGTCCGGCGAGACGGAAGGATACGTCTGCTCCTACTGCGGACAGGTGCATACGAAGGATCTCACCGGCTGGGTGATCTGCATTCTCCATACACTGATCTATCTGCTCCAGAGCATCACGCCCCTTGTGTCGCAGTTTGCGGCGCAATAATCCAACGGAATAACGACCGGATCAACACACACGGCGCCCTGCTTCGGCAGAGCGCCGTTAAACGTTCACGGCATTCTTTCCCGTCGAATTATTTGACTTGACTAAAACACTGCCTTATTGTAAAATGATATCAGAGAGGCGGTGATCCGTATGTTCTTGTATCATGGCAGCAATGTTATCGTTTCCGATCTTCGTTTTGTCGGAACGGTGCCGCAGGAGGAAATGATATGACGCAGGAAAAGTTTGAAGCCGTAATGATCCTTCTCGTGCCCAAAGTGGTGCAAATGATCGCGGAAAGCTATTCATATGACGAAATGACGGCGTCAAAAGAGTTCTACGGTTCGAAAGTATATGCGATCCTGGAACAGGAAGACACGAAACTGTGGCACCTGAGCGCGCCTGCGATCTTCAGTATGTTCGACAGCGAAAAAAAGACGGGTTCCTTTGATATTCCCGAGGAGGTGTGAGTATGAGCAGACAGGGCGATTTCCTGATCTACTGCACGGAACAGTATAAATCCGCTAAAAAGCTGACGGGAAAGCAGGTCGCCGAACTGTTCAGCAAATACGGTGTATGGGATTATATCTATTCCTGTTTTGACGCGCTGCACACGACCGGTGTGAATTATATCGTAAACGATATCGACCTTTATATTGACGCGCGCCGGACGGCGTCCGTCTGACACTTACTTTTTTACAATAACGAACAAAAGAAAAGAGGATGTCCTGTGAAAAAGATCCTTTCCGTTCTGTTATGTCTGACGCTGCTGCTTTCAGCGGTCGTCCCGGCGTTCGCTTCTTCGCCGCAGGCGCGGCTCTATAACGTCTACGGGGACGGGATGCTTTTCCAGTGTGACGCCGACGCGGTCCTTGCGGGCGAAGCGCCGGACGGCAGCGAGATCTCGGCGGAATTATACGACAAGACCGGCGCGCTTGTGACAAGCGGCACGGCGACGGCAACGGACGGCGCTTTCCGCGTATCGTTCCCGGCGCCCGCGGGCGGCTACGACGTTTACACCGTGAAGGTGAAATGCGGCGGCGCGGTCTTCACGGAACTCAAAAACGTGGTCTTCGGCGCGCTCTGGCTCGCCACCGGACAGAGCAATATGCAGTATGAGGTGCTGAACACGCCCGAAGGGATCGAGATGCAGAAGGAAGGCCGGACCGGTTCGCCTGATATCCACGTTCTGTATTGCCCGATACCGATCACAGACGAAGGCGAATGGAGAACGGAATACCTGCCGCAGACGGACGTGCCGAACTGCAAATGGTTCACTGCGGACGATCCCGCGTTCTATTATATGAGCGGCGTCGCGTACTTCTTTGCCGAAAAGCTGCAAAAAAGCTTGGATATGCCCGTCGGCATTCTGAACGCGCCGCTCGGCGCGACCGCGATCGCGACCTGGCTCTCGCGCAGGGCGATCGACGGCAACGAAACTGCCAAAAATGTTTTGCAGGCCTGGGGCGGCTACTTCGGCGAGGAGCGCTGGTCGGACCCGAACCGCTCCGTCTTCAACGATATGACGAATATGTATAACATCAATATCGCGCCGCTGACCAACTTCCGCCCCGCCGGCGCGATCTGGTATCAGGGCTGCACAAATTGCTTTACGCCTTACGAATATTACGGCACGCTGTTCAATCTTCTGCAGGACAGCTATACAGAAGATTTCGGCTATGCGGGCGGGCGGATGCCGTTTATCTTCTCGCAGCTCGCGATGTTCGCCTACGGGAGAGGACCTGTCGCCGAGACCGGGTTTAACGAGGTCTTTACGACGCTTGCGAAAGAAGATCCCGCGCATCGCGGCGAGGTCACGATCTACGACGTGCCGCTCGACTTTATCAAGGAACAGTCGGCGATCCATCCCATGACGAAAAAGCCGATCGGCGAGCGCATGGCTTCGCTTGCCGGCTCGCTCGTCTACGGCGGCGACAGCCCGACGAGCGCGGCGTACTGCAGCGGGAGCGAGATCCGGGACGGCAGCGTATATCTTACGTTTGAGAACGTCGGCGACGGTCTGCGCGCAAAGGGCGACACGCTGCGGGGTTTCGCGATCTGCGGCGAAGACGGGATCGCGGTCGAGGCGGACGCGGAGATCGTTGCCGCCGATACCGTCCGCGTGTTCAGCGAATACGTTCCCGCGCCCGTCGCGGCGACCTACGCCGTGACCGCGTGGAGCGAGAGAGCGAACCTGTGGAGCTCCTTCGGCGGCGAACTCTACATGCCCGCGGCGTCTTACGGATACTATGACGCGAATATTCTTCACCATTACACGGATAACGCGTGGATGAACTGCGAAAATCTCACGTTCTTCGGCAGCAGCACCGTATCTCAGGGGTATATCGACGCATGGAAAACCTCCTGCTGCAGCGTCTCGGTGGAGACCGAAGACAGAGCCGAGGGGGACGGCGCGCTGCGCGTAAAATCGGTCCTGCCGCTGTTTGAACTCTCCCCGGCGATCAGCGATAAATCAGGGCTTAAAACCGTCGTCTTCGACAACGCGGACACAAATTGGAGCGACTACGGCACGCTGCGCCTGAAGGTGAAAAACCGGGTCAAGGGCGTCGTCCGGCTGAACGAGATCCGCCTTTATACCGACGAGTACAGCTATTATACGCCCGTATGCGGCGCAACGGGGCTTCCCGGCGTCACGGTCCCCGCGGACGGCGAATGGCATCAGATCGTCTTTGACCTGAACCGCCTGCTTCGGGGCGGCACGGGGGACGACGAAAAGACGAATGAGGAGCTTTCAAAGATCCTGCGCATCAAGTTTAAATTGGAAGGCGCGAACGCCGACCTGTTGCTCGACGATATCCGTGTGCTGCCGGAAGAGATCGGTCAGGACGGGGAAAGCGTCGCTTTCGAAAGCTTCATCGCGCGCCTGAGAGCGCTGTTCGCCGCGCTGCTTGACATGCTGCGGGCGTTCTTCGGCTGCGGTGCGGGACGCTGAACAAACGAATAATATAACAAAAGATGCTCTGTCAGATATTTTTTCTCATCGGAAAAACCGAAAAAGATCAGCCGGAAGGGGATCAGCCTCTTCCGGTTTTCTTTTTCCGTATTTTGAAACGGAGGAAACCGTAATGAAAAAAGCACTCTCGATACTGCTGTCCCTGCTGATGGCGTTCTCTGTGTTCGGCGGGCTGAGCCTGCCGACGGCGCATGCGGCGGGCACGGGCAAAGCCCTGCAGCTGATGCCCAACGGCGCGGCGGCGAATCTGACCGGCGCACAGACGAGCTCTGTCTGGTTCGGCCGCTACAAAAATACCGGCAGTAAAAGAACAGGCTCCGAAGTCAGGCCCCTCAAATGGCGCGTACTGTCAAACGCGAACGGCAAGCTGTTTCTGATCACCGATCAGAACATCGATATGGTGCCGTATAACAGCGAAAACGTCGACGTTACGTAGGAGAACTGCACGCAGCGCGCCTGGCTGAACGGCGAAGGCGCCGATCAGTTCATCGGCAGCGCGTTCGGTTCCCTCGAGGCGGCGGCGATTCTTCCGACGCAGCTGCAGAACGCCGCCAATCCGACTTACGGCACCCCCGGCGGCAATAACACGACGGACAGGGTGTTTTCGCTCTCCATCGCGGAGGCGACGAATACCTCGTACGGGTTTGCAAACAATTATAACAGTTCCTCTACCCGCCTCGCGACGAACACCGAGTATACGGCAAACGGAGGAACTTTCGGTTATTCCAGTGCGAACGGCACCGGAAATTCCTACTGGTGGCTCCGTTCCCCCGGAAGTGATGCCGGTTATAAGGCGTATATTGATTGGGACGGCGCCGTTGTCGTCGACGGTCTCTATATTGATTATACAATGATCGCCGTTCGTCCCGCGATGAATCTGGATCTGAGCAAAGTCGTCTTCACTTCCGCCGCAGAGGGCGGCAAACCGGGCGACGGATCGTTCAGCCCGATTTCGGATTACAACGGCACGGAATGGAAGCTGACGCTGCTTGACGCTTCCCGTACGTTTGCCGTGACGGAAACTTCGGCGACAGCCGTTGCCGGGGGCTCCGTGACGCTGCATTACAGCGGCGCGGCGGTCGGAGCGAACGAATACGTCTCCGCGATCGTGACGAACGCGGCCGGCGACGTTCTGTATTACGGCAGGCTGGCGCAGCCCGAAGCGGCAGAAGGCGACCTGACCCTGACCGTGCCCGCGCTCGGAACGGGCAGCTACACGCTGAAGACATTCAGCGAGCAATACAACGGCGATTTCAATACGGACTTCGCAAGCGCATTTGAAGACGTGTCGCTGACGGTGATCACGCAGCTTGCCATGGATAAGATCAATGCCAAGGCGGAGCTGGAAACTTATAAAAACGCCGCGGATTACCGCGCCGCAGAACAGGTCGAGCTTGCCGCCGCGATCGCCGCTGGCACGGTCCTGACCGAGGGCACGAGCTACACCGTGACGTATTCCTCCGGCTGCAAGGCGAAGGGGACCTATACGGTCACGGTCACCGCAATTGGCAGCTACTACACCGGAACGGTGGAAAAGACGTTCACGATCAAATAACGCGCCTTTCCCGCCCGGGAAAACGCTAAACAGAAATCTGCCGGAAGAGGGCTTTCCCCCTTCCGGCTTTCTTTTTCAACTGTTGCATTTTAATGTTTTTTACGATATAATAAAAAAAAGAAAGGAAGAGCTGCCATGAAGATCGGATTCACCACAACCTCGTTCCGGCAGATCCGGGACAAAACAAAAATCGTTGAAATTGCGCGCCGCTGCGGCGCGGATATCCTCGAATGGGGCGGCGACGTTCACGTAAAGTCGCTTTTCGACGCCCGTCACGTGAAGCTGTTATGCGACGGCGCGGGGATCGGGATCAGCTCCTTCGGCAGCTATTACAGAGTAGGCAGCGGTAAACGGGACGATTGGCGGAAGATCTGCGACATCGCCGCCGCGATGGGCTGCCACGGCGTCCGCGTGTGGCTCGGCGTCAAGGACAGTCAGAAAACGAATGAGGCGACGTATCTCGCGCTGGTTGAGGACGGGCAAAGCATCTGCGATACAGCTGCGGAATACGGCTTAAAGGTCTGCTGCGAATGCCACGACAACACCTTCAATAACGATACGGACGCGTTTCTGAAGATCCGCGAAGAGATCGGCAGAGAGAATTTCAGAACCTATTTCCAATCGCGTTACCGCAGAAAAGAATACGATATGGACCGCATCGAACGCACGCTCCCTTTTATTGAAAGCGTTCACGTCTCGTATTCCGAGCAGCGGCGGGAGCAGTTCCCGCACTGCGACGGCGCTTATCTCGACGCGCTTCTCGACCGTTTGCTCAAATGCGGCTTCGACGGGAATCTTCTGGTGGAATATACGTATTTGTTCAGTCATCTCGGCGTTCCCGCCGCCATGCAGCGGGATATCGAAAAAATCAGAATGCGGGTGAACAAGCAATGAAGATCGCGCTTTTGGGCAACAACGCGCTGCAGTTCGGCAAAGTATTCACCCCCGCCGTGCTCGACAGGCTGGGAACATACGGCGAGCTCTCCGGGCGGATCGCAAAACGGGATCTTGACGAAAACGCCGCGTTTCTTTCGGAATGCGAGATCGTTTTCGCGACCTGGGGAATGCCGGTCCTCAAAAAAGCGGAGATCGCCCGGTATCTGCCGCGCCTGAAGGCGGTATTCTACGCCGCGGGGACAGTGCAGTATTTCGCCCGCCCGTTTCTTGAATGCGGCGTGCGGGTGTTCTCTTCTCCCGCCGCGAACGCTGTGCCCGTGGCGGAGTATGCTTTCGCGCAGATCACGCTTGCCGCCAAGGGGTATTTTCAGGCGGCGAAGTTTTATCATACTCTGCCTTTGTATTCACTGATCCACGCGAACGCCTCGCCCGGACTGTACGACTGCAAGGTGGGACTCGTCGGACTGGGCGCGATCGGGCAGGCGGTCGCCGAAAAACTGCAGACGCTGCCCGATGTGAAAGTTTTCGCCTGCGATCCTTTTGTTTCCCCCGAACGGGCTGAAGAACTGAACGTGACGCTGACGGATGTGGAAACGCTGTTCCGGGAATGCGACGTGATCAGCAACCATCTCGCGAACAAGCCGGAACTGAAAAACGTGTTCAATGCCCGGCTGTTCGGTCTGATGAAGCCGCATGCGGTGTTCATCAATACGGGCCGCGGCGCGCAGGTCTCGGAAGGCGCGCTTGCGCTCTCGCTTCTTCGCCATCCCTCCCGCACCTTTGTTGGAGACGTCATCAAGCGGGAGTATTTCCCCTATATCAATCCGCTGTTCTGGTGCCCGAACGCCGTGCTGACGCCGCATATCGCCGGCAGTACCGGGAACGAGCCGCAGCGCATGGCGTATTGGATGATCGAGGAACTGGAACGGTATCTCGCAGACAAACCCGTGCGGTACGAAGTGACCGCTCAGATGCTGGAATATATGGCATAAAACCGATCCGGTGAAGATAAAGATGAAGATTTCTAAACTTATCCGCCTTGCTTTCGGCGCGATCGCCCTCGGGACCGCGGTCGAAACGGCGCTGCAGATCATGAAAAAACCGGCGCAGGAGCTGCCGGACGATAAGGATTTCGATTATTATTCCGCGGACGCCGACGGCAGAAAATTCGAGGATCTGTATCTGTTTCTGACCGGGCAGGGAGAGGAAAAATTTACCGAGGAACAGATCTTCCGCATGCTTTCTGCGCAGGCGGACTACCTCGCGCACCGCTTCGACTGCGCCGACTTCCGCGCGCAGCTGCTTTTCAAAATATACAAAGACTGTTCCGAAACGCTCAGCGGGCGATGCCGCGATCTGATCCGCGATACGTTCCTCGGCTTTAAGTATTTTATGGACGAGCCCGGCGACGACAGTATGTGCTACTGGTCGGAGAACCATCAGATCCTGTTTGCGGTCAGCGAATATCTTGCCGGGCAGGAGTGGGAGAATGAGATTTTTACCAATAACGGCATGACCGGCCGGCAGCATAAAGAAAAAGCGGAAGAGCGGATCCGCGCCTGGATCCGTCAGCGCTTTGCCTACGGTTTTTCGGAATACCTCAGCAATAATTATCTTGCGGAGGACCTTGCGCCGATGGCGAATTTCATCGCCTACGCAGACGACAGGGCGCTCAGGGAGGATATGCGCACGGTGATGCACATTCTCTGGCTTGACGTTGCGCTGAACAGCGTCGGCAACCGTTTTGTCGCCGTCAGCTCACGCATGTACGGCAACAACAAAGCGGCCAACTGCTGCGGCAACAGCATTCAGGCGGCGATGAACGCGCTGTGGGGGCAAGATGCCGCCGCGCCGCTGCTCGCCGACCCCGATCTGCCGGAAGACGAAAAAGAGGCGATCCGCGCGTCGCTTGCGAAAAAGCCCGGCAGCATCGTATTATGCTTTACGGATATCGTGAAAAAGGGGATCTATACGCTTCCCCCGGCGATCCGCGATATCGCTCTCACCAGAGAGCCTATCGACGTAAGAATGGGCTGCGGTCTTTCGCCGGACGATCTTGTTTCCGAAGGACTCGTCGGACAGGAACCGTATCAGGTCATGGCGCAGTTCGGCGCGGAGACCTTCACAAACCCGCAGGTCATCCGCAATACGGTGCGGTATTTTAAATCGAACGATATGTTCCGCAATGCTTTTATCCATTATTTCCGCTTCCTTGACGTGTCGTTCCTTCGCTTCGTCGATCCCGCGAAATTCGCCGCGCGGCACGAGCTGCCGACGCATGGTATCGCGACATGGCGGGGCAACGTGTATACCTACCGCACGGCGCGTTACGCGCTCTCCACAGTCGTAAACGGCACGCCGGGGCGCAGCAGCGCGCAGGACCACGAATGGAGCGCGAATATCGCCGAGCGTGTCGCGCTGTTCTCGACGCATCCCGCGGGCAGCGGTGAAAACCGCTGCGGTTCCTCGCCCGGTTACTGGATCGGCAACGGAAGACGCCCGATGAGCGCGCAGCATAAAAACGTGAATATCACGATCTACCGTCTGCCGGACAGGCGGCGGCTCGGCGAGACCGCCGTCGCGAGAATGACGCACCTTTACCTGCCGCGGGATCTCTACGACGAGGTTATTCTGGAAGACAACGCCGTATTCGCGCGCAAAAACGGCGTGTTCGCCGCCGTGCTCTCGAACGGTCCGCTGATCTACAAACCGTATGATAAAGACACGCTGGCGGGACTTTTCAAAAATCTGAAAAAGGCGGATCTTTCCGCGGATTACGTACCGAAAGAAGAATTTGATCTTTGCCGCTTCGGCGGGGAATATCACGCCTATATCACCGAGCTTTCCGACGTTGAGACGGAGGATTTTGACTCCTTCATCGCGCGTATCAGAAATAACCGCGCCGTGTTTGAGAACGGCACGGCTGAATACAACACGCGCTTCGGGGAGCTCGCCGTATCTTATGACGGTCTGTTTGCGGTGAACGGCAAGGAAGTTAAACTGCCGTTCGACCGCTATGACTGCAAATTCTGCCGTGCGGAGCGCAAAGCGGATTCGATCTTCGTCGACAGCGGGAAAAATATGCTGACGCTTTCGCTGAGGGAATCGGGTATACCTGCCGGATCCCTCTGAAGCACAACGCGCGTGAAGCGTATCGGGCAGGGGAGCGGCGGAGGATCCGGACGTGCGGGAGACTTCGCGTTTTAACGGCGAGGCGGAACGGTTTTTGCCGTATACCCGGCAGACGGAAAAACCGGCGGGAGACGCGACGTCATGCGTCGTATCTCCCGCCGGTTTTCGGCGTCATATAATCAGAGGTCTGTATCCAGTCCGTTTTCCTCAATAAATGAGCGCGCCTTTTTGAATATCTGCTTGTCGTTCGCGAAATTCAGCGCGTTATATGCTTCATCAAAAGGCAGCCAGGTATATGCGGCGATCTCCTCTTTCTGAATGATTGTCTTTGTGTCTTTTGTCGTGGCGAGAAAGATGCGCACGCTCTTGTCGACCTTCGGGCCGATCATATAGGATGAATCCTCTCCGAAACCGTCGAAAACGTCAATGTGCAGCCCTGTTTCCTCAAGAACTTCCCGTTTTGCGGTGGCAAGCTGATCCTCGCCGCGTTCCATGTGCCCTTTCGGGAAGCCCCAGTTGCTGCTTCGGCAATTTTTGATTAGCAGATACTTCGTCTGACCGCCGATTTTGCGGAATACGATAGCCCCGCAGGAGTTTTCAAAATAACACGCCATGCGGTAGGAGTCCGGTTGTTCCGCGAATGCGATCGCATCCTCTATCTGATAATTTACAAATCGCTGGTTCTTCGCAGCCGCGATAACGGCGCGGCTTCCGTCTTTGCGACGCAGCGTCGCGATGACGCGTCCTTCAAATCGTTTAACCGGGTGGGTGATCCCCATGATATAGGCGTCGACGGAAATTTTACCCTGTTCCGTCGGGATAAAGCCTTTTCCGAAATTCAGGCCGTAACGGCACTGTTTTTTTTCATCAAACGATCCGATCGCTCTGGAGACGCGCACCTTAATGATCTTGTTCAGCATTGAGCAATCTCCTAAAATGTATATATAAATTATTTTACATAATTTTAAAATAATTTGCAATAGAATTTAAACAAAAAAGACAAATTGTGACATTTTTTATGATTTCACCAAAAATAGCCCGAAAAAATACCGCATTCTAATAAAGCTTCATAAACATTGCTTTTTTCGCCTCTCAATCTAAAAATACACTTGAAAAAAAATAAAGGGAATTGTACAATAGAATTACAAAATAAACGGGAGGAAAAGATTATGGCCGAAGAACTGACCGCTCTGCCTATCGGAAAACTCGGGATCATCGCGACGCCCGGCTGCGAAGAGCTTGCGAAAAAGGTGAACGACTATATCGTCGGTTATCGCAGCGAGGTCAAAATGAGTCACAAGTATTCCATACTTTTTGACGGGTATCTGAAAGATAATTACATTATCGGCACAAACTTCACGCGCTTCAGCACGGGCGAAGGAAAGGTCGTTATTTCCGAAAGCGTTCGCGGGTATGATATATTCATTATCTGCGACGTTTTTAATTACGGCGTCAAAACAAAGCGTTATCTCGATACCGATCTGCCGATGAGCCCCGACGAGCATTACGCGAACCTCAAACGTGTGATCGCCGCCATCGCCGGCAAGGCGCACCGCATCACGGTCATTATGCCGATGCTGTATGAAGGGCGTCAGCATAAGCGCACAGGCCGTGAGTCTCTGGACTGCGCGCTCGTTCTTCAGGAGCTTTGCGATATGATGGGCGTCGACGCGATCATCACCTTCGACGCGCACGACGCGCGGGTGCAGAACGCGATCCCGCTGCATTCGTTTGAAAACGTCAACACGATGTATCAGATGATCAAGGCGCTTGTGAAAACCACGCCCGATCTGAAGATCGATAAAGAAAATCTTCTTATTATTTCTCCCGATGAGGGCGGTCTGCACCGCTGCATTCATTATGCCACGGTTTTAGGGCTTGAGCTCGGCATGTTCTATAAACGCCGCGATTATTCCCGCGTGGTCGACGGCAGAAACCCGATCCTCGCGCACGAGTATCTCGGCAGAGACATCAAGGGGATGGACGTCATCGTCGTCGACGATATGATCGCCTCCGGCGAGTCCATGCTTGAGGTCGTCCGCAAGCTGAAGGCGCTCGGCGCGGTGCGCATTTTCGTCTGCTCGGCGTTCGGCCTGTTCTGCAAGGGGCTCGCGGAGTTCGACAAAGCCTATGAAAACGGCGATATCGCGGGCATCTACACTACGAACCTGATCTATCAGCCGCAGGAGCTGCTTGACAAACCGTGGTATCACAGCGTCGATATGTCGAAATACATCTCCCTGCTGATCGATACGATGAACGTGGATAAGTCCATCAGCGGCCTGCTGAATCCGAACAACAGGATCAAGGACTTCCTGAAAAAGAACGGCTTTGAGGTCGCAGACAATAAATAATAGATAAAACACGATATACAAAAAAGAACAGGCACGCGCGCCGTGCCTGTTCTTTTTATCATTTATTCAGATCCGTCAGCATTCTTACGCAACAAGATTGGATACGCCGAACAGATTCGTCAGTCCCAGCCATGCGTTGATGAAATACAGCTGAAGCTGCGACCAGAAGCTGACGAAGCGGTATTTCAGAAGCGTGCCGAGATCGTCTTCATAGACGTCTTCGTATTTCGTCGTCCGTGTTTCGAAGGTGGTCAGATCGTTTTCGTCGAGCTCAAATACGCGAATACCTCTCAGCTTCGTCAGACCGTATGCGGAAACGCCGCAAGTCTGCGTGTTGATCAGGTCGAATTCCTTGTTCTCCTCGTTCGGATAGGGGAGCTGGAAGGAGTTGACGTGGTCGTGACCGCTGACAAGCGCCAGAACGCCGCCGATCTCGAGAACCGTAGCGACCTCGCCGCCGTCGACCTCGGAGCAGGTAGGCGCTTCGTTCATGGAGCTGCCCTCGACCGCGGAGGCAGGCAGACGGTAAAACTTTTTGTGATGACCGAAGGAATCTTTTGTTCCGAACGGCACTTCTTCAAGAGCTTCGTAAATGTTCGGTACGATGATGTGCTGGAACACGAAGGAGGGGACGGGCTCGCCGCCGTTTTCTTCGGTCAGCGCCGCGGCGGTCTGCCGCATCCATTTCAGCTGATTCTCACGCACGTGATCGTATCCGCCGGTATCCGGATCATAGCTGCCGCTGTCAAGGATCCAGACGTTGAACGCCACGCGGCTGCCGTCGGAGGAGTAGATCGGCACGTTGTATGTGCCGCAGCCCTCGAGATCGACGACCTCGCCGCTCTCGTCAAGCAGCGTATCGTCCTGATCGACGGAGATGTTGCATTTGTATTCGGTGTAGATCGCCATCTGCTGTTCTTTGCTCAGATCGTGCTTCTGGTCGTCGTGGTTGCCGAAGGTGGCCGCCACGGGGATGCCGAAGGGCTCAAGCATATCAAACATCGCGCGAACCGCCTTATCGGCGTTGCTCGCGGTTCTGCTGCTGGAACCGTCGATATTGTCGCCGGTCAGAACGATCAGGTCGGGCTGTTCTTCGGCGATCATCTGCTCGATGAAAGCCTTTGTAATGCCGGAAAGCGTCTGGTTATCCTGAATATCAGCGAGCTGCAGGATTTTGAACTTGCCGTCTTCATTGAATTTCAGGTCTTTTTCGCTTGCTGCGGGGGCCGCTGCGGAAAGCAGAGCGGGAACCGCGCCGAGCACGATCAGCACTGCCAGAACTGCGGACAGGACTTTTTTTACTGTCGGTTTCATTTTTTAAAACGCCTCTTTTTCTTTGTTTTATGCATTAATTATATATTCACCTGTAAAAAAATTCAATAAAAAGATTGAAAAAAGAGAGAGAATTTATAAAAATTTACAAATAGAAAACACTTCT
>JAFRPB010000169.1 GCA_017429345.1 Clostridia bacterium
AAATGAGAAATGAGAAATGAATGACGGAGCTCCGCTCCGTACCTCGATTATAGATACGCGTAAAATTTGTTTTTCGGAACCTGTCGACATTATCTATGTCAATTTGATCGTAAAAATATTCTTGTCGAATATATAATCCAAAGTCGCGAAGCGACTTCCGACATTCCTCACTCCTCATTTCTAATTCCTCATTTTTGGCGAGGTCGAAGACTTTGACGAAACAATACTCGAACATAGAATAGAAAGGAACATAAATATGCTCAAGAACATCCCCCCCATCCTCTCCCCCGAACTGCTGAAGATCCTCAATGAAATGGGGCACGGCGACGAGATCGTGCTCGGCGACGGCAATTTTCCCGCGGCGTCCAATGCGAAGCGCCTTGTGCGCTGCGACGGGCACGGCGTGCCGGAGCTTCTGGACGCGATCCTGTGTCTTTTACCCCTCGACAGTTACGTCGACTCGCCGCTGATGCTCATGCAGGTCGGCGCGGGCGACGAGCAGCCCGACGTCTGGCAGACCTATAAAGAGATCGTCGCGAAGAATGAGCCGGGCTTCGAGGATAAATTCTCCGAGATCGAGCGTTTCGCGTTCTATGAGCGCGCGCGCTCCGCTTACGCGATCGTCGCCACCGGCGAGACCGCGCTTTACGCGAATATCATTCTGAAAAAAGGCGTGGTGAAATAAAAATGAAACGGGTCCTTGCGTTTGACTTCGGCGCGTCCAGCGGGCGCGCGATCATCGCCTCCTATGACGGCGACAAGATCACTCTCGAGGAGGTCCACCGCTTTTCCAACGATCCGGTGATGCTGAACGGCACGCTCTACTGGGACGCGCTGCGCCTGTTCTTCGAGATCAAGCAGGGCATTACCAAGGCGAAGCTCGCCGGCGGCTTCGACAGCATCGGCGTCGATACCTGGGGCGTGGACTTCGGCCTGATCGATGATAAGGGGTGCCTTGTCGAGAATCCCGTACACTACCGCGACGCGCGCACGGTCGGCTTCATCGAGAAGGCCGCGAAGCTGATCTCCAAAGAGGAGATGTACGATATCACGGGCATCCAGTTCATGGAGTTCAACACCGCGTTCCAGCTCTTGAGTATCAAAGAGAAGCGCCCGGAGCTGCTGGACCGCGCTGCAAAGCTGCTGTTTATGCCCGATCTGTTCAGCTATTTCCTGACGGGGAAGACCGTGGCGGAGTATTCCATCGCCACGACCTCGCAGCTCGTGGAGGCGGCGGCCGGCAAATGGTCCGATCGTATGTGCGAAGCGCTGGGGATCCCCAAAAGGCTTCTGCCCGAGATCGTGATGCCCGGCAGGACCGTCGGGATGCTCTCGCCCGGGATCTGCGAAGAGCTCGGCGTGCCCGCCGTGCCTGTGATCGCCGTCTGCGGTCACGATACGCAGAGCGCGGTCAGCGCCGTGCCCGCGGCGGAAAAGGATTTCGTTTTTATCAGCAGCGGCACCTGGAGCCTCTTCGGCACCGAGGTCGAAGAACCGATCATCAACGAGGCGACGCGCACGCTCAACGTCACCAACGAGGGCGGCTTTGACGGCGCGATCGCGTTCCTTAAAAATATCTGCGGGCTGTGGCTCATTCAGGAGAGCCGCCGCCAGTGGAAGCGCGAGGGCAAAGAATATTCCTTCGCCGAGCTCGAAACGCTCGCGAAAGCGGCCGCGCCCTTCCGCTGCTTCATCGACCCGGACGCGTCCGATTTCGTGCTGCCCGGCGATATGCCCGGCAGAGTGCGCGAATTCTGCCGCCGCACGGGGCAGTACGTGCCCGAAACGGTCGGCGAGGTCATTCGCTGCATCTACGAGAGCCTTGCGATGAAATATCGCCACACCTTCGCCGGCATTCAGAACTGCACCGGCAAGACTTATGAGCGCATTTACGTGGTCGGCGGCGGAACGAAGGATAAATTCCTTCTCGGGATGACCGCCGACGCCTGCGGCGTGACGGTCTCTGCGGGTCCCGTCGAGGCGACCGTGATGGGCAACGTCGCCGCGCAGTTCATCGCCGCGGGGGAGCTCAAGGATATCGCCGAAGCGCGCGCCGCAGTCTCGAGAAGCTGCGCGCCGGAGCTGTTCGCCCCCGGCGATACCGCCGCGTGGGATCAGGCGTATGAGCGATTTGTGAAGATCCTGTAAGATTTATCGTGAAGTCGTGAAGTCGGATCCCGTAGCCCGCAGTCCGAAAATGGCTGCCGAAACACAGCATCTCGGGACTCGAGACTCGGGACTCGGGACTGAAAAATATCCTTGCACCCGACCCGCATATTTGCTATACTGAATTCAGAATTAAATTCACCGAAAGGTCGTGTTTTTATGAAGCTTCCCGGCAAGATCCTCTCAATCGTTCTTGCGCTCTCGCTGGCGCTGTGCGGCTGCGCGTCGCTGGTCGCCGTTGCGGCGGAAAACGAAGAGGCCAGGTACTATCCGTCCATCGTGATCCCGGGCGTGTTCCAGTCCGAGGTCAAGTATCTCGACGACGACGGCAACGAAATGCTCAACTCCAAGGGCGAGCCCTACAAAGCGCCGTTCTTTCTGGAGGATACCTCCGACATCGTCAAGGACGCGCTGCAGAATGCGCTGATCCCGATCGCCTCGCTGCTCATCAGTCAGGAGGATAAGGACAGCCGCGCCGCGAAGGCGATCGCCGGGGTGCTCGGCAGAGCCCTCGCGGGCAATATTAAGTGCGACGAAAACGGGCATTTCGAGAAAAACATCGTCGCGACGAAGTATACCACGAGCGTCGCGAACCTGAGCGAATACGATCAGAACTACGCGCTGGATAAGATCCCGCTTTACGATTACGCGAATATCGCGGGCAAAGAGAATCTGTATTTCTTCTCCTACGCGTCGCTGGGCAATATCTACGAGATCGCGACCGAGCTTTTCGATCTGATCCAGATCGCGAAAGAAGAGACCGGCTCCGACAAGGTCAACCTCGCCCCGGTCAGCCAGGGGGGATCGCTGTTCAACGCCCTGATGCAGATCTATAAGGACAGGGGCATCCCGCTTTCGAGAGACGTTCACCGCGTCTGCTTCATCGTGCCCGCCGCGGACGGCACCGCCATTCTCGGCGACATCTTCCACTACGGACTTCTGGACGACGACGAGGCGCTTTACGGCTATATGTTCCCGTCGCTGCTCGGCGAGGACGACTGGCTTTCATACCTGATCACGCTGCTGCTGCGCATCATGCCCAACGCGGACGTGAACAACATCATCGACGTGGCGGCCCACGACCTGATCGAGGACTGGCTCGAGTATTCCACCTGCCTGTGGGCGCTGACCCCCGCGAAGGATTACGAGGCGTGCCGCGAGATGTATCTGATGGATGACGACAACGCCGTGATCCGCGAGCAGACCGACTGGTACCATAACGCGCAGGTCAACGCGAAGGCGTATATCAGCGAGGCGCTGGCGGACGGCGTGGAATTCTTCGATATCGTCGACTACAACTATCCGCTTTATCACATCTGCGATTCGTGGGATAAGGTCAACGGAGACGGCGTCATTCACACCGATTCCGAATCCTTCGGCGCCTATTCCAAGGGCGTGGACGTGCCGCTCGGCGACGATTACGTCCCGCAGAATCCCGTCTGCACCGACCCGACGCACAACCACATCGACCCGCTCGGCGTGCTTGACGCGTCCACCGGGCTTCTGCCCGAGACCACCTTCTATTTCTGCGGGCAGAATCACGAGAGAACGGCGGATAACGACGTGATCATCGCTCTCGCGACGCGCATCCTCTCCGACGTGAACTTCAAGGATATCTACTCCGATCCTACCTTCCCGCAGTTCAGCTACGGCAGAAACGGCAGAAGGATGCAGCGCCTTTACAACGCGTGGAAGGATTACGACACCTCCGCCCTGCCCGAGGCGCAGGCGAAGGAGTTGACCGAAGCGCTCGCGGGCGCGAAGGCGGCGCTTGAAAATACGACGATGAAGACCGAGGACTTCACCGCGGCTTACGACCGGCTCGACAATATCACCTACGAGATCAGCAACGGCGGGCCGAAGCCCGCACCGGAGCAGCCCAACCGTTTCGTGAAGCTCCTGCAGGATCTGCTGATCCTGTTCAGCAGGATCATCTCCGTGCTCTTCGGCGGCAAGGGGATCGTCGATATGATCCCGCAGCGATGAGCGGCGATAGCTCCGGCCGTTCTGTCGGCAGAATCATGAAAAAGCTCGAAACCGCGGGACGGCAGACGCCGTCCCTCGTTTCGGATCAAGCGACGCCGCTGCGCGCGGACGAAAACGCGCGTCTGACCGCCCTGTTCTGGGGCGACGCGCACGCGTCGTTCCTGCTGCCCTCGCGCTCCGCCGCGTGCCTTGCGGCGGCGAAGGACGTGGCGGCGGCGGAAAGCGTCTTTGACGCGCTGCTTCTCGCCGGCGACGTGACCGAAAACGGCGAGCCGAGCGAATACCGCTTTATGGGGGACTGTTGGGATCTCATGCGGGACCGCGTGAAACATTATATCCCCGCGACCGGCAACCATGACGTGCGTATTCGCCCGATCGGCGTGACCGCGCGCCGTTTCGGCGGCTTCTGCGAACGCGTCGGCGCGCCCGCGCAGAAGGGGCGGCTGTATTATGCGCAGACCGTGAACGGGTACCGGATCATCGTGCTCGGCACGACGCGCGGCACCTTTGAGGAGGCGGCGATCGACGACGCGCAGCTGGAATTCTTCTCGCGGGAGCTGAACGCGGCGGGGGAGGGGCCCGTCTTCGTGCTTTTGCATCAGTCCCTCAAAAACACCCACGGTCTGCCGGAGATCTTCGGCAAACCGAGCGTTTCCGACGGCGACGTGGGCGCGCAGTCCGATACGCTGCGGGAGATGATGAACGCGCGCAAAAACGTATTTCTTCTGACCGGGCATATCCACACGGCGTTCTGCGCGCTCAGTTACGCGAAAATCGGCAATATCCATTCCGTGAACGTGCCCTCGCTGGGGACCGTCGCGAAGAACGGCGATTACAACGAGCCGGGCACGGGGTATATCATCGAGGTCTTCGACGACCGCGTCCGCTTCCGCGCGCGGGATCATATCCGCCGGATCGATCTTGAGCAGTTTGACTTTGAAATTGCGCTGGAGTGATCGGTTGAAGTTCCGAGAATCGAGAATCGAGAACCGAGAATTAAGAACAGAGAACTGATTTCCGAGTCTCATATCTTGAATCTTGTATCTTGAATCTCACATCTCGAATCTCGTATCTCGAATCTCGTATCTCGAATCTCGTATCTCGAATCTTTCATCTCGTATCTGTAATCTAGGAGGCTGATACCATGAAAACAACAAAAAAGATCCTGTCCGTATTTCTTGCGCTGACGATGCTGCTGCTCTGCGGCGTCGTCGCTTCTGCGGAGGATGACGCACCCGCGCCCGTGCCGATCGCGGCGGGCGACGCGCTGCACACCGAGGGCGAGAAAATGTTCAACGCCGACGGCGAAGAGGTCTTTCTGCGCGGCGTGAACCTCGGCGGCTGGCTGATCCAGGAGGACTGGTTCTGTCCCGCGGACAACGGCACGCAGGGCGACCACTGGACGCTTGAGACGCTGACCGAGCGCTTCGGCGTCGAAAAAGCTTACGAGCTTTACAATATTTACTGGGATAACTGGATCACCGAATACGACTTCGCCGAGATCGCGAAGATGGGCTTCAACAGCGTGCGCATCCCGTTCTGGTACCGAAATTTTCAGTCCGACGACAACGGCACGTGGATTTTGAACGACGCGGGTGAGATCGATTTTTCGCGCCTTGATTGGGCGGTGGAGATGTGCCGCAAATACGGGCTTTACGCGATCCTCGACCTGCACGGCGTCAACGGCTGTCAGGGCATGCAGGACCACTGCGGACAGCTCAATAACTGCCATTTCTTCGACAACAGCGAACAGGGCGAAAAATACCGCGCCGATGCGGTGGAGCTTTGGGCAAAGATCGCAGAACGCTTCGCGGGCGACCCGGCCGTGGCGATGTTCGACCTTTTGAACGAACCGATGTGCGACGTGCCGCGCTTCAAGCGCAATTACGATCTGGTCAACGGCTTCTATGACGACGCCTACAAGGCGATCCGCGAGAAGGACCCGACCCGCGTCGTCTGTATGATGGGCACCTGGGATATCGGCAAGCTGCCGAACCCGAAGAAGATGGGCTGGACGGACGTGGTCTATCAGCTGCATCAGTACAACGATACGCAGGCGAGCTTCGAGTCCCGCATTGACGCCTCCCACGCGCTGAAATACAACGTGCCGCTGTACGCGGGCGAGTTCCATCCTACCGGCATCGGCGACGCCGACCCGAAGGTCACCGTTTCGGAGATCCTGCAGACCTACGAGAACGAGAGCGTGATGTGGACGGTCTGGACCTGGAAGGGCTACAACAGCTGGGCCGCCTGGGCGGACTGGTTCATCTGGGGCTCGGTGGAGGATTCCCTGACCGTCGACCCGGAGCATGACAGCTATGAGACCATCGCCGAAAAGTGGGGCGCCATGCGCACCGACGGCGGATGCTTTTACAGCGGCCATCTCGACGAGGAGGTCCTGCCCTTCCTGCCCGACGGCAGAGAGAGCGACAAACAGCTCAGCGCCTTCGCAGCGTTCTTTGTCAACCTCTACCGCAAGCTGCGCATCGTGTTTGAGGTGCTTGTGAATCTGTTTACTTAAAAAACACGGCAATCGGTTTTTTTACCGTATATGAGATCGCCGGCTCCGTGCCGGCTTAAAAAAACAGGATCGGCTCACCTTCGGCCGGTCCTGTTTTTTTACATCTGTCTGATATCCTGCGGTATTGCTTCCCGCTGTCGGATATCCCGGGCGCGGATATGACAAAACGGTGAACAGTATAAAGCTTCTGTGAATTTATGACCGATCCGCTTGCTTTTTAAAAATGTGCATATATAATAAAATATGTACATAAATCGCTGTAAAGCAAGAATAAATTTGTCAATATCTTGACATGCAGATGAAAAATGTAAATACGGAAAGAGAATAAAGAAAAGGGTGGGAAGCATGAAACTGACAAATATTCCGACCATCCGGGAGCTTCTGGACCGTGCTCCCGAAAAACACGCAGACAGGACGTTTATCAAATTCATCCGCGACGGCAGGATCGCTGAGAAAAAATTCAGCGAGGTGCGCAGCGACAGTCTTGCCTTCTGCCGAAAACTGCGTCATCTGCTGGGAGAAAAGAAAACGCATATCGCGATCATCAGCAAAAGCTGCTATGAGTATATCGTCGGCATGACGGGGATCCTCATCAGCGGCAGCGTGGCTGTCCCGGTCGCGCCGGACGCCTCGGCGGGGGAGGTCGCGGAAATCCTGAACGACGCGGACGTGACCGCGGTGCTCTATGAGCCGGAATTCACTCCCCGGCTCGAAGAAGTGAAGGCGCTTTGTCCCGGGATCGAATTTACGCTTGATCTCGGAAGCGCCGCGGATTTTGAGCGGATCTACCGGGATTACGGCGAGACGTCGCCGTATGCCGCTTTGTCGGACGTCCGGACGGATCCGGCGGCATGCGCGCTGATCATTTATACCTCCGGCACGACGGGCGACAAAAAGGGCGTGATGCTCTCCGGCGAGGCGCTCGTGGGCAACATGATGTTCAAGCCCTACAGCGATATCGTGAACAGACGGGACGTGATCCTTTCCGTGCTGCCGCTGTACCATATCTTCTGCTTTGTGACCGATTATCTCGGTCCGCTGAAGAACGGCAACGAGCTGTGTCTAAACGGGGATATGCGCGAGCTATTCAAAAACCTTTTGATCTTCAGGCCCAATCAGATGCGCGTCGTGCCGATGCTTGCCTCTGCGCTGCTCGGACGGATCCGCGCCGTGCAGGCAAAGCATCCCGAGCTGTCCCCGAAAGAGGCGGCGGCGCTTGTGACCGGCGGCAATCTCGATATGATGCTGTCGGGCGGCGCTTATCTCGATCCTGCGCTGTGCATGGCTTTCGATCAGCTCGGCATCTTTCTGCGGCAGGGCTACGGAATGAGCGAAGCCGGCTGCAAGATCACCGTACCGGACTTTGATACGGCGGTCGACTGCGTCGGCCGTGTGATGAATATCGTGGACGTGCGCATCCGCGGCGGCGAGGTGCAGGTGAATACGCCCTGCCGCATGATCGGGTATTATAAGCGTCCGAAAGAGACCGCCGCGGCGTTTACCGAGGACGGCTGGCTGAAAACCGGCGATATCGGGTATCTCGGCGAGGGGCGGCAGCTCTATATCACCGGGCGGCTGAAAAATCTGATCATTCTCTCCAACGGCGAAAACGTCTCTCCCGAGGGGATCGAAAAGCGGTATCAGGCGTATGGGCTTGTCAAAGAGGCGCTGGTCTATGCGGACGGCGACAGGATCGCCGCC
This sequence comes from Clostridia bacterium, assembly GCA_017429345.1. Lineage (GTDB taxonomy): Bacteria > Bacillota > Clostridia > Oscillospirales > Acutalibacteraceae > RGIG2774. The sequence continues at coordinate 8,375 of JAFRPB010000169.1, forward strand.
GAGATCTATCCCGACGCCGACTACGCCGCCCGGGAAGGCATTACCGATGTGAAAGCCGCGCTGGAGGAGATCACCGACCGGCTGAACGCGACGGCGCAGCCGTCCCATACCGTGGCGAAGCTGACCGTTCGGACCGAGCCTCTGGAAAAGACCGCGACGGGAAAGCTCCTGCGCAGGCGCGGCGGGGAAAAGCGGGGGATCGCGGGATGAGACCGGCAAACGGCGAGACGGTATATAACACGATCCATTCGCAGGCGATGGTGCAGTATATGTGGCGCTATACCCTGCACATTCAGGCGACGCAGATCCCCGCAAGCATCGCGTTCGATGAGGAGCTTGATTTCGGGCTGCTTGCCCGGGCGGTCAATCTGGAGATCGCCCGCAACGACTGCCTGCGTCTGCGTATTTTCCGCGACGGAGTAAAGATCAGACAGTTTTTCCTGAACGAATACCGGCTGGACCGGATCCGTTATAAAGAATTCCGGTCAAAGGAAGAGCAGGAGGCCTACTTTGACCGGGATGCCTCCGCGAAGCTCAGGGTGTTTGCCGGGGAGACCTTCCGGGTGATATTTTTTAAGTCGTACAACGGAAAATGCGGCGTTTATCTTAACGTATCGCACATGATGATGGATTTTGTCGCCGTGTTCATTTTTTTCCGGGATCTGATGCAGGTGTACGACAGCCTGAAGAACGGAACGCCCATGCCGCGTCCCCTCGCGAAATATGAAGACACGGTGAGAAACGAACAGGATGATCCGGCGCTGGAGGAGCGGCTCGCCCGGGAAGGAAAGATCCTGAACGATTGGGTCGCGATGGACGGCGCGCCTGTTTTCGGGATGCTCAACGGCACGAAAACACTGGAGCGGCAGCGGCGGCTTCTGCACCGGAAGGATCTGAAGATCCCCTTTGTCTATCTGCCGGTGAACGACGCGACGCACCTTGTCAAGCTACATTTGACGCGGGAGGAAAGCGAGCGGATCGACGCTTTTCTCCGGGAGAACGGGGTCAGCCCCGAGTGGCTTTTTCAGCTCGGGCTCAGGCTCTGTCTTTCAAAGATCAACCGTCAGCCGGACGATCTTTTGTTCTGGGTGCTCTGTCCGCGGAGAAAGACCGTGGCAGAAAAACGCATGGGCGGCACGCTGGCGTCGCCCATGCCGTGGCGGCAGAAGCTGCCGGACGATCTGTCGTTCCGGGATGCGCTGCAGGCGCTGGGCGAAACACAGGCGTTTCTGTTCCGGCATTCGGACGCGCCGTTCACCGCGATCCGCGCCGGTGAGCTGAAGCAGTTCCGCATCACGCTGCTGCAGTCCGCGAACAGCGTCATGTTTTCTTATCTGCCGCTGGACGAAAAAACCTTCGACGGCAGAAAATACGAATTCTCGGGATACAATTTCGGGCATTACGTGATGCCGCTTTATACGATCGTCACGCGGGATGCGCAGCGCGGGGAGTACGTTATTTCGTATATCCACCGTCTGTGGCTGACGACCGACGGGGAGGTCCGCGCTTTCCACGACGGCGTGGTGCGCGCGATTCTCGCGGGGATCGAATCGCCCGAAAAAACACTCGGCGCAATAATGGAGGAGATATAAATGCTGCAGGAGATCATTGATATTATTTGTGCATACGTGGACGTCGATCCCGCTTCGATCACCGCGGAATCGTCGCTGCGCTGCGACGTGGGCGCGTCTTCGTTTGACCTGATGAACATTGCGGTCGAGATCGAAGAGAAATTCCGGCGTTCGGTCCCGAACAGCGCGCTTTCGGGGATCAAAACCGTGGGCGATATTGTGTCGATGTTGGAAAGTTAAAGAAGCAAACGCGGCGGCGTCCCGGACCGGGGCGCCGCCGCATATTTTTGATCCGTCCAAGTCTCCGTCAGTATGCAGTTGCGCAGCGCAAGACGCGCGTCATTGGATCGGATTTTTCCGTTCTGATCTATATCTCCGGCGTAGTATTGCGCTTCCGTCGCAGCGTCTATTTTGGATGCGATACGCAGGATACGCCGCGCGTCGGCGGAGGTGCAATAACCGTCGCCGTCAACGTCGCCGATCAGGAGCGAAAAACCTTCGCCGTCCGCCGAGGTCGTCTCTTCGATCGGCGCATATTCATCCGTCGGCTCGGAGGGGTCGTACTCGCTCGTCAGTTCGGTCGTCAGCTCAGACGGATCATATTCGTCCGTCGGCTCGGTCGTATCATTATCCCCGTACCGCGGTTCGGTTGTTTCGTATTCGTCTGTCTGCTCATCATCCCCGTGCCGCGGTTCGGTTGTTTCGTATTCGTCTGTCTGCTCATCATCCCCGTGCCGCGGCTCGGTTGTTTCGTATTCGTCTGTCGGCTCATCATCCCCGTACCGCGGCTCGGTCGATTCATATTTATCCGTCGGCTCATCATCCACGTACCTCGGTCCTGTCGGATCGTTGTATTTCTCCGCGGAAAAGCCGTTCAAGGGAAAAACGGCGAGCAGAAATATCAGCGACAAAAAGATCGCGATCTGTTTTTTTTGCGGTTCGCATTGTTGACAGCCTCCTGTTTTTTTGCTTCTTCATTACAGGTATTATTTACGGTAACGCGGCTGCCGGACTCCGGAGCCGGCAGCCGCAATGATAATACTTATTTCAGCGTGAGCTTGTCGATCTTTGCCGCGGCGCGCAGGATGGTCCTCGCGTCCGCCGCCTTGAGCTTGCCGTCGCCGCTGACGTCGGCCGCAGAGCCGAACGCGCCGTCGAGCGATTCGAGCTTTGCGGAGGCGCGCAGCGCTTTGCGAGCGTCGCCCGCGGCAACCTTGCCGTCGCCGTCGGTATCGCCGGGCACGACCACGGTGTATTCTTTGCCGTCGGGAGTCCTGATCACCGCGCCGGTGCCGATCTTTTTATCCGCCGCAAGGGCGTTGCCGTCCTTGTCGACGATCGAGACGTCTCCGCCGAGAAGCGTTTTCAGCTCTTCCGCCGTCTGGCCGACGACGGCCTTGACCGTCCTTGTATCCTCGCTGACGATCGCCTTTTCCGTATCCGAGGAGACCGGCATGACGTTGGGTATGGCGGTGGTCTGCTCCGTCTCGGTCGGCGCCGTTTCGGTCGGTTTCACCGAGGTCGAGGGCTCCGATTCGGGCAGCTTCTCTGTCGTCGAAGGCACGGTTTCGGTCGGATTCGCCGAGGTCGAGGGCTCGGTGGAGGTATCGACCGGCGGATCCGGCATTTTCGCGTTGAAGTGAATATTCGCGTTGCTCCAGTCGAGAAGCTTGCCGAAGTTGTCGTTCCAGTCTTTTTCGGAGCCGCCGTAATAGATATCGGACAGTTCAGAGACCAGACCGGGATGCTCCATCGACTTCACGCTCTTCGGAATGCCGAGAGCTTTAATATCGGTTTGCCGGAGCGTCCAGCCGTCGAATTCCTCCATCGCCGCGGAGAGATCGAGGTTCGTCAGATAGAAGTTGGAATAGAACGCTCTCGCGTTGAGCGTCTTGTAGTTTTCGGGCATACGGTAGATAGGCGCTTTCTTGCCGGAGGGATACAGAAGAAGCTCCGTGCCGGCCTTATTCGTCAGGCAGCCGTCGCTGTCGGAGGCGTAAACCTTGTTGTTTTCGTCAACGATCAGCTTCTCGATACCCGAAGAAACGAACGCGTCGTCGATCTCGGTGACGCTGGCGGGGATGCGCATTTCCTTCAGGTTCGGGCAGTCCGAGAAAGCGAACGCGCCGAGCGAAACGGGCGCGCCGTCGAAGACGACCGAAGAAAGGTTTTCGCAGCCCTTGAACGCGCCGTAACCGAGCACGGTGACGGATTTCGGGATGTTGACTTCTTTCAGGCTCGTTATTCCCGAGAACGTGCCGTCGTTGATCGTGTCCTCCGTGTATGCCGACAGGTCGAGCTTTTCAAGATACAGGCACCCCTTGAACGCGCCGTACGTAATCTCGGCGGCAGGGATCTTGTATTCCTTGCGCTCGTTCGCGCACGGATAGGCGACCAGCCTTTTTCCGTCCTTTGTGAACAGAACGCCGTCTTCACCCGCGATGAACGCCGTATTCTGCGGCGATACGGTGAATTTCTTTACGCCGCCGCAGAAAGCCATCGGGGAAACTTCGGTAAGGCTTGCGGGGATGCGCAGCTCGTTCAGGGATCTGCAGCCCGCGAACGTGCCGTTTTCAGACCAGCCGTTGTCGATGGTTGTAACGCCGTCGGGGATCGAGACGGTCGTCATTTTTTCGCAGTTAGCGAACGCGCCGCTGTTGATCACGGTAACGCCGTTCGGGATCTCAATGCTTTCAAGACTTGCGCAGTTTGCGAACAGGTTATAGGGGATTTCCGTAATCGCGGAAGGCAGCTTAAGGGCGGTCAGAGATTTGCAGTTCCAGAACGTCTCGGAACCGATCTCCGTAATGCCGTCGGGAAGCTTCACGTCGGCGAGTTTTTCACAGTATGCAAAAACGCCGTTTCCGATCGCCGTCACGCCTTTGGGAACGGTCATATCGGCAAGATTCGGGCAATTCGCGAAAAGCCGGTCGTTGAGCTTTGTCAATGCATCCGGCAGCTGAACGGTCGTCAGAACGCTGCAGTTATAGAACGCGTAAGCGCCGATCGACTTGACAGCTGCGGGAACTTTGATCTCCGTCAGGTGCGCGCTGCCGGCGAAGGCGTCGCGAGCGATCTCAACGGCGTCTTCGGGTACCGAATAGGAAGCGCGGCTGCTGCCGAGCGGATACTGGATCAGCTTTCCGTCCGCGGAGAACAGAACGCCGTCAACGAGACGGAAGTTTTTGTTCTCGGGCGCGAGGCCGATCGTCTCAAACGCGCAGCAGTTGACGAACGCGCCGGCGTAAGAAGCGTCTTCGTCGGTGCTGCCGATCGCGCGTAAGCTGGCGGGAATGGTGATCTCTTTCAGCGCTGCGCAGTCCTTGAACGCGCCGCGGTCGATCTCCTCAACGCCCTCGGCGATCGTGACCTTTGCAAGTTTTTCGCAGCCGTAGAAGGCGTGGTAGGGGATCGTTTTTACCTTACCCGGAATCGTGACGGAGGTAAGGCCGGTGCACGAGAACGTCGAATAACCGAGCTCCGTCAGGCTCTGCGGCAGAGTGATCTCCGTGAGCGCGGCGCAGCCGAAAAACGCATGGCTTCTGATGCTTTCAAGCCCTTCCGGCAAATTGATTTTCGAAAGCTTTCTGCAGTTGGAAAATGCGGAGTAATCGATGACACGCAGGCTCTCCGGCAGCACGACCTCGGTCAGCGCGGGGTAGCCGGAGAAGGCTGCCCCGGCGATCTCGACGGCGCCTTCCTCAATGACGAGCTTCGTGATCTCGTCCCGGTACTGCGCCCACAGCGCGTTGAGGCCGTTCCAATTATAATAATCACTCAGGCGTCCTTCGAAACCGACGGTCAGCGTCCCATCCTCATAAGACCAGCGGGGCTGAGCGTGGGCCTCTTCTTCCGGCACCGTCGTCGGTTCGGCGGTCGTCGGAACTTCGGCGGTCGTCGGCTCTTCGAATTCGGTAAAAACGTCGATCGGACGGTTGATTGCCGCAGGCTCATCAACGCCGTCAATGTAGCCGTCGAAAACATAGAACGAGAGATTTGAAGTGACGTTGCTCTCCGCGACAACGCGGAATGTAAATATGCAGAGCAGAAGGTGCGTTTCTTCTGTGGGGCTTGAATACATCACCGAAATTTCCGCCGACGAATCGCTCTGTTTCCCTTCGTACACCATAGCGTCGGGAATGCTGGAGAACTGAGAGACGTATTCCAATACCGCGGGATCCCAATCCAGCAGGAAGGTGCCGCTTTGAAGACCGGCCGCGTTGATAAGATACGCGTCGACCGTGACCGTATCTCCGCTCTGCCGTGCATTCAGCTGGAGATAGGGCTCGCCGGACGGTACGGCGGTCGGCTCGACCGGCACGGTGATCGGCGGGTCGTCCGGATCCTCGGTCCACGGCTCGAAAATCGGCTCATAGACGTCAACCGGGACTCTCGCCGCGGGCGGCTCGCTCACGCCGTCGATGTCTTCGTCCTGAACGGAAAAGCGCAGCGATGTGGTAACGGCGCTCGTCGCAATGACGCGCAGAACGAACCTGCCGAGCAGGATCGGCGTTTCCTCAGAAGCATAGGTTCGCATGACGGAGAGATAAGCCGACGAATCGCTCAGCTTATCCCCTTCCGTTACGACGCCGTCGTTGATTTCGTCGTCGTCAGTCTGGTAGTCATATTCAAATACCGCGGGATCCCATTCCAGCAGGAAAGAACCGCTTTGGAAACCGACCGCGTTGTCGAGATAAACATCAATGGCAAAGGTATCGACGTTCTGCCATGTTTCCAGCCGGAAGGACGGAAGCGTCGCCGTGTCGGCAGGTTCGTCGAGTGTAAGCGGGACGCTGCCGCTCGCGGGCATCGCCGCGCCGTTCCATGAGGTAAAGGTATAGTCAAGCGACGTGTCGCCGGCTTTGAGCACATTGAACGTCGCGGTAAAGAGCGTGATGCTGTCGCTGTCGCATTGCGTGGTGAAAACAAGCCCGCAGGAGAGAACATTGTCTTCGTACAGCTTCCCGCAGTCAGACAGTCCGCTGAAATCCCGATTCCCGGTCTGATCGACATATTCCAGCTTATCCGCGTCATAGCGCATAAAAATCACGCCGTCTTCAAGACCGGAAACGCCGGAGGCGGACACGGTTACCGTTAAGGTATTATACGTACGGGACTGCGTTACGGAAATCAGGTCTTCACCTTCGATCGGAGCGTCGAAGTCCGGCTGCGGCACGGGAGATGCGCCTTCCGGCGCAGGTTCCAGCAGCGCGCAGATGCGCAGCGCAAGACGGGCGTCGTTTGCCTGGATTTTTCCGTTGCCGTTCATATCGCAGACTGCGTAATCGTCGGGCAGCGCCTCAAGCCTTGCGGCGACGCGCACAATGTACCGCGCGTCGGCGGAGGTTAAATACCCGTCGCCGTTGACGTCGCCGCTGCCGAACTGATACATCGGATCCTCTTCTTCCGGCGGCGGGGTCGGCTCGTCGGCCTGCGCTGTCGTTCCCTCGATCAACGAGATCGGTTCGTCGATCGAGATATCCTCACGGTTCCACGAAGTAAATGTATAATCAATTACGGGTTCTTCGTCGGTAAGCGGCCGGAACGTCGCGGTGAGGAGGGTGATCTCTGACGCCTCGCAAGCGTTTATATAAGCTGCGCCGAAGGAGAGTAACCCGTCGCTCACCTTTCCGCTTTCGATCAAAGCGCCGGGGAGGCTGTAATCCTGGCTGACGTATTCCAGCTTTTCCGGGTCATAGCGCAGAAACATCACGCAGTCTTCAAGGCCGGAAGCATCGGCGGCGGATACGGTCACGGTGAGCGTGTCGTCCGATCTGTATTGATCTATGGACACACCGTCGACTTTGTACGGCTCGTCGAAGTCCGGCTGCGGCGCCGGAGCCGCGCCCTCCGGCGCAGTATCCAGCAGCGCGCAAATGCTCAGCGCGAGACGCGCGTCGGCGGAGCGGATTTTGCCGTCTTCGTTCATGTCGCCGGCGGCGCGCTGCCAGTCCGACGGATCTTCGAGTTTCGCCGCGACGCGCAGAAGCAAGCGCGCGTCGGCGCTGGTCAGGGCTTCGTCTGCGTCGACGTCGCCGAGCAGATGGTTTTCTTCCGCGATATCTCCCGTTGCGCCGACGCTCAGGGGGAATGCGGAGAGCAGGAACACGACCGACAAAAAGATCGCGATCCATTTTTTTGCTGTTTGCATGGTTTGTGACCTCCTGTTATTTTTTCAGCCTCGTTTACCGTTTCTGCATCGACCGACGCAGGGTTTCGATATATTCGGCTGCTTTGTCCGAAAGGGTCAGATCGGGTTGATCCTTGATTTTTTTGCCGAGCGGGCTGAGGCGCGCCTGCGCGATCATCAGCTCGTCGGGCAGGGCGATCATTTCGTTGCAGTAACGCGCCACGGCGTCGGTATCGCCGATGCCGTCCGCATACCAGATCGCCTGATAAAGCACGTTGAATTTGTCTTCATATTCGCTGATCACCAGCGGCGCGTTCTCGATCGCTTTGTTTTTCTTCTCGATCGCGGCGTCATAACCGCCCCGCGCCATGTCGGCGCGCGCCGCCGCGTCGTACGCGACGGGGATGCGCCCGTTGTGCCGGATCAGATACTCGGCGTGCTTCAGCATGTCCGCGTTGTCTTCCGAATCGCGCATAAGAACGATCCGCGAAAGCGTCATGCCCGGATAAAGCTTCACCGCGAGCTTGTAATGATTCAGCGCTTCCGCGCCGGCGGCGGCGGAAAGCCATGCGCTCAGGCCGAACGCGGCGGAGCAGAGAACGACTGCCGCCGCCGGAAAACGCGTCGGTTTTACGCGGCCGGAGCTCGCGCGGCCGGGCTTTTTCTGCGCTTTTTTTTCGCGGGCGGGTTCGTCGCCGTACCGGGCGAGCAGCGGCAGAAGCAGCAGCACGCTCATGAACTGCAGGTCAAAATCGACGGCGATATGCAGCGCGATCACGCCGAGCAGCAGTTTATTCCGAAGCGGGAGCGGGGTGAAGAAATTCCGAAACAGCCCGCAGAAGAACAGCAGCGCGGGAATCACGCCGATATCGAGAATCAGCTGCAGATATTCGCAGTGGACATATGTGACGCTGTAATACCCCGATTGAACGCCCTGCACGAGGAACTGATATCCCCGGTAGCCGAGGCCGAACAGATGCCGGGGAATGATCCGCAGCGCGTCATAGTAATACAGCAGCCGGTCCGTCAGCGTCGAGTTCGCGAGAGAAAGCTCAAGAAAACGGGCGATATTTCTGTGGTTGCCCGAAACAAGACCGTAAACCGCCGCCGCGGCGACGATCGCACCTGCGCCGACGATCAGCGGCAGACGGAGCTTTTTTTGCCTGACGATCAGGAAGATCGCCGCCGGGATAAACAGCAGAAACACGGTTCTGCTGCCCGAAAGAAGGATCCCCGTCAGCAGCGCGGCCGCCGGAAGCAGACGGCGAAGAACGCTTTTTTCCTCCCGGTCCGTCAGCAGGATCATGATTCCGCAGAGCAGGAACAGCGCAAACGTGTTTGAGTAACCGAACCCGCCGTGAAAACGGCCGAAGGAATAAAAATAATCCCTGAGCGGCGCGATGAAATACGCCGGAACGCAGAACGCCATTTGCGCAAGGCCGATCCACGGCACGGAACGCAGAATGCGGTCCCGCTCTTTTTGCTCCGTCTGCATACAGATGAAAAGCATCAGCGGGAGCGACAGCGAACGGATGAAGCCAAGAAAGGCAAGACCGCGGTCGACGGCAAAGGCGCAGGTAAGAAGATACCCCGCGGAATAGCAGAGCATGCCGACCGTTCCGAGGTTTTTATCTAAAACAAAAAAGCGTCGGCGGATCGCGCAGATCAGCGCGGCGGCGCTCAGCAGCGCGGTCCCGACGCAGCCGATAAAATCGTTATAGCCGCCGAAAAAAGCGTTGAGCAGAATCGTGAGGATCGGCAGCGCCGTCTCCGGCGGAACGGCGCCGATCGTTTTGAGCAGTTTCACGTAATTTCCCTTTCGCGGCGCTGCGGCGGTTTGCAGAGGAAGCTTCGGTCCCGCAGCGGATCTGTTCTGTGGATGTTTTCTCCAAAAAACAGGTTATTGTTGTAAATATATTGTATATTATATATTATATAAAACAAAAAGTCAACCGTCGAACGCGTCAACGGCTGACTTCCTGTTTTTTCTGTTTTTTCAGCCGGTTTTTGTTTTTCCCGGTCAGCTTTCATATGTTTCGACGAACCGATGCAGCGCCCCGAGATCGCCGTCCGTGACGTATCCGTGCCAGGCGACAACGCGGTTTTTGCCGGGGATCACCGTCAGGTTCTGCCCGAACATCCCGCCCTTGCCGTAGGCGGTATGCGCTCCGTTCCAGTGAAATTCGTATTCCCGTTCGAGCACGGTATCGACCCATTCCTTTGAGATGATCCGCTGCCCGTTCCACACGCCGCCGTCAAGATACAGCTGTCCGAGCTTTGCCATGTCCGCCGTATCGATATAAAGCCCCGTCGCGCCCATCGGATGCCCGAGCGGGCAGGTCGACCAGGCAGCCTCGGCGAACCCAAGCGGTGTGAGCAGATGCTCCCACAAAAAACGGTCGAGCGGGATCCCGCTCTTTTTTTCTGCGACTCTGCCCAGAAGATAAAACGCCGCGTCGGTGTATTTCCGTTCTTCGCCGGGTGCGCAGTCCAGCTTCGTTTCAAAGACGTATTTCAGAAAATCCGATCCGAACTGCGAGGCGGGCAGCGCGTCGATATCGAGATATCCGCCGGGCAGACCGAGCCTGTGCGTCAACGCGTTGTGCACGGTTGCGCCGCGCCAGTGCTCGTCTTTGATCACGGAGCCGTATTCCGGGAAGATATCCGTCAGCTTCTCGTCCACGCTCAGCAAGCCCCGGTCGGCGCAAAGGCCGATCGCCGTCACGACGAACGCCTTCGCGACGGAATAGCTGTCATTGCAGCGGTTCGTCTCGCAGAAGCGCACCGTCGTCGGGACGCCGTCTTTGATCTCCGTCAAACGGAAGATATTGAGCCCCGTTTCTTTGACGAGACGGGTGAATTCATCCGTAAATCTGCTCATGTTTTAATTCCTTTCTCAAAACGGGAAAAAATCAGCCGGAGCCGATCGTCGGACTCCGGCTGTATCGTGTTGTTTCGGATTATAAGACCTTATTGCCCGTCACGTTCTGAATGAATTTCATCAGGAACGCGAAGAACTCCTTGAAGAATTCGATCAGTTTCGCAAAGCCCGTGGTGGACTTGTTCTGCGAATTCTCCGCCGTCAGCGGCGAAAGGGAGTCCGTCGCCGCGTCATACAGCAGGAACTGCGGATACTCCGGATCGCTCTCCACCGTGTAGTTGTCGTTCGAGAGAATGCGCAGGAACAGCTCGTAGGCGTCGTCGCACTCGTTCGGGTGCTGATCGTTCTTTACGAACCAGGTGCGGTCGGGATACATGCAGGTCGACGCATCGATCATACGGTCGGGGGAGATGTAATTCTTCTCGGGGTATTTCGCCTGCTTGTAGTCCTTCGGCAGCGTGGAATTATAATCTGCGCAGGTCGCGCCGAGCGACGCGGATTTGGTGTCGATAATGTTGTCGGAAAGAGAAGTCGAATTCTTGGTGATCGGCACCTTCTGGACGTTATACTTCGCGACGACGCCGAAATTCACGTTGTCAGCGATCAGGTCCAGAAGCTCCTGACGGTGGTTTCTGACAAGCTCGTCGTAGGTGTCGAGCTTCTCGATCAGGCCTGAAACGTCCTCGCCGCGCTTCGCGATGATATCGTCGAAAATATAGGCTCTGGCTTCTTCATACATCTCATCGGGGACCATCGCCCAGATCGCCGGCCACTTCGCGAAGAAGTCGACAAGGATCTTTTCGGTGAGCATATCGAGCGCTTCGTCGACGATGTAATCGGTCACGACCTCGGAGAGGTCGAAAACGCCGGTCGCCTCAAGCGCGGTGATCGTGTTTCTCCATGCGTCCTCGGAGTCTTCACCCTGAAGAATGAGATCCTTCATCACGTTCGCGAGCGCCTTGCCGTCGAACTTGACCTGACCGAGCATCAGCTCGCCGTCGTAGCTCGCGCCGAGGAAGGCGGGGGCGTGCAGCACGACGCCGGAGATGGAATCGAGGCCGTAAAGGGCGATATAAGTGATCGTCACGCAGCTGCCGTAGCTGTGCGCGGTGATGTTGACCTTATCTCTGCCGGTGACTTCCTTGACGTATTCGATGAAGTCGTGCAGCTGCTCCGCAAGCACCTGAGGCGCAAGTCTCCAGTCGTAACGGAAGGTGATATCCTGCGAGTGTTCGTATTTGTAACGGACCGTATCCTCGGACGGATATTCGCTTGCCGCGCCGGTGCCCTCGAGCATATCGCCGTTATTGTCGCCGAACGCGTCGCCCACAAGGCGTTTCGCGATCGCCGCGACGGTGTCCGTGAAGCGATCCCAGTCAGCCTCGGTGCGCTGACCAAGCGCGATATCCGTCAGAGCGGGGATCGCGGCGGGGATCTCTTTCATGATCGCCTCTTTTGTGGGGGGCCAGAGCTGGGTGCGGTTCTCCACATCCTCGTGGTTGTAATAAAGACTTCCGGCAACGAAACCGTGCACGTGGATGACGGGATCGTCCGGCGTGTCGCTGATCTCGGCGGCGGACGCCGCGGGCGCAAGGATCGCGCAGCACATCACGAGCGCAAGCACGATCGCCGTAAGTTTTTTGAATTTCATTAAAAAGACCTCCGAAATGGATTCTATGCAAGATCTCGGCGCATATTTCACAAAATAATCGCGCACAAACCAACCTTACTGTCATATTTTACCCCTAAAAAACCGTTCTGTCAATACATAAGAAATCACAATTCACGGATATTTTGCAATTTCGCTTTACAATCAAAATAAATTCAGATATACTGAAATTGATTCGGCTGCCGGCCTCTGGCTTCTGGCTTCCGGCTGCTGGCTTCCGGCTGCTGGCTTCCGGCTGCTGGCTTCCGGCTTCTGGCTTCTGGCTTCCGGCTGCCGGCCTCTGGCTTCTGGCCTCTGGCTTCTGGCTGCCGGCTTCTGGCTTCTGGCTGCCGGCTTCTGGCTTCCGGCTGCTGGCCTCTGGCTGCTGGCCTCTGGCCTCTGGCTGCCGGCTTCCGGCTGCCGGGTGTTGGGCGCCGGTTTGCAGCGCAAAACGCAACACGCAAAGCGCAAAACGACTCCACGATTCATATCATTCCGAAAGGACGGTTTTATATGATACACGATACGATCCCCCACGGCGTATATCCCACGATGATCACGCCGTACAAAAACAACGAGATCGACGAGGAGGCGGCGAGAGCTCTCGTCGAATGGTATATTCAAAGGGGCTGCCGCGGCGTATTCGCGGTCTGTCAGTCCAGCGAGATGTTTTTCCTTTCTCTCGAAGAGCGCGTGCGCCTTTCCCGTCTGGTTGTCGAGGCGGCGGCGGGGCGTCTCTGTGTGGTCGCCTCTGGGCATATCTCCGAATCGTTCGATGAGCAGGCGCGCGAGATCGACGCGATCGCTGCGACCGGCGTCGACGCGGTGGTGCTTGTCTCCAACCGTTTTGACCTTCATCATGACGGCGACGACGTCTGGATCGCCAACGCCGAACGCGTTCTGAGCCGCGTTGATCCGGCGATCAAGTTCGGCATCTACGAATGCCCGCACCACTATAAGCGTCTGCTGACGCCGAAGATCCTCGACTGGTGTCTCAAAGACGGGCGTTTCCGTTTTATCAAGGATACCTGCAGCGATCCCGTAATGTTGAAAAACCGCCTCGATCAGCTGCGCGGGACCGAGATCCAGTTATTCAACGCGAACGAGCAGACGCTTCTTGACACGCTTCGGCAGGGCGCGTCCGGCTATTCGGGCGTGATGGCGAATTTTCACCCGGATATCGAGGCGTGGCTCTGCGACAATTACGAAAAGGAGCCCGAAAAGGCGGAGCTTGCAGCGAATATTCTTTGCATGACCGCGTTCACCGAGTCGCTCGCGTACCCCTGCACGGCGAAGTATTATCTCAATAAGATCGGCGTTCCGATGTCGCTTGCCGCGCGCAGCCGCGACTGCAAGCAGGTGAACGCTTACAACAAGGCGTGTGTCGACCGGCTTTTCGCGCTGGACGAATGGATGCGCCGCGAGCTGATGAAATAAGCGTATGGAAAGAAAAGAACTGATCTCAATGCTGGAACAGGTGCAGGGCGGCGCGCTCTCCGTCGATGAGGCGGTGAAGCGTCTTCGCGCCGAGCCCTTTGAGGATATCGGCTTCGCCCGCGTGGACTCTCACCGCGCGATACGCAACGGCATCGCCGAGGTCATTTACGGCGCGGGAAAAACGCCGGAGCAGATCGTCGCCATCGCGGAAAAAATGCGGGAAAGAGGGCAGAAAACGATTCTGATCACCCGGCTTTCTCCCGAGAAAGCGGCGGTCATCGGCGGGCAATTGCCGTTGGATTACAGAAAAGACGGCGGACTCGGCGTAATCGGCGAGCTGCCGGAGCCGGACGGGATCGGCGTCGTGCTTGTCATTACGGCGGGCACCAGCGATATCCCCGTCGCCGAGGAGGCGGCGGTCACGGCGGAGATTTTCGGCAACCGCGTCAAACGCGTCTACGACGCGGGCGTCGCGGGGCTGCACCGCCTGCTCGCGAATATCGACGATATCATGTCCGCCACGGTCATTATCGTGATCGCCGGCATGGAGGGCGCGCTCGCGAGCGTCGTGGGCGGACTCGCCGATTGCCCCGTGATCGCGGTCCCCACCAGCGTGGGCTACGGCGCGTCCTTCGGCGGCCTCGCCGCGCTGCTGGCGATGCTCAACTCCTGCGCAGGCGGCGTGAGCGTCGTGAACATCGACAACGGCTTCGGCGCGGCGTATCAGGCGAGTCTGATTAACCACGTGAAATCGTGAAGTCGTGAGATCGCGAAGTCGGCGGTCGTATTTAAGACCGAAGACCAAAGACGGAAGACCAAAGACCGAAAGCCGAAGACAGAGGCACTGTTTATGAATCAGGTCTCAAGTCTTCAGTCTTCAGTCTCAAGTCTGTTGTCCCGGGGGCCCGAAAAACGAAAATTACCGCTTTGATAAAGGGGAGATCAAACCATGAAAACACTCTATCTCGAATGCAAAATGGGCGCGGCGGGGGATATGCTCGCCGCGGCGCTGTACGAGCTTCTGCCCGCGGGGAACGACTTCGCCGCGCGGTTTGCCGCCGCGGGGATCCCCGGCGTTCAGGCAAAATTCGAGCCCGCCGTCAAATGCGGCGTGACCGGAACGCATTTTTCCGTAACGGTGAACGGCGAGACCGAGGGCGGGGAGCATGAACATCATCATACGCACGAACACAGTCACGAGCATACGCACGAACACGACCACGAGCATGAACACGGGCATGCGCACAGCCATGCACATGAGGCAGAGCATAAGCGTCATCACACGCACAGCCACGAGCATCATCACGAGCACGGTCATCATCACGAACACGAGCACGCGCATCATCACAGCAGCATGGCGGAGATCACCGCACTGGTCGACGGGCTGAACGTCTCCGAACGGGTCAAAAACGACGTCAAAGCCGTCTACGGGATTATCGCCGCTGCGGAAAGTCAGGTCCACGGCAAAGAGGTCACGGAAATTCATTTCCACGAGGTCGGCGCGCTTGACGCGGTCGCGGATATCACCGCGGTCTGTATGCTGATGCGGGAGCTCTCCGCGGAGAAGATCCTTGCCTCGCCGGTGAACGTCGGTTCCGGCAGCGTGAAATGCGCGCACGGGATTTTGCCTGTCCCCGCCCCGGCGACGGAGCTGATCCTGCGCGGCGTGCCGGTCTATTCAAAAGATATCGAAAGCGAGCTCTGCACCCCGACGGGCGCGGCGCTGCTGAAATATTTCGCCGCGGACTTCTGCGAAATGCCCGCGATGACCGTTGAGAGGACGGGTTACGGCATGGGAACGAAGGATTTCGACCGCGCGAACTGCCTGCGCGCGTTCCTCGGCGAGACGGAGACCGCGTCGGCGGGAAAAACGGCGGAAAGTACGCAAGACGCCCCCGGCGGCGTGATCGAATACCGCTGTCAGGTCGACGACATGACCGGCGAGCAGATCACCTTCGCCTGCGGCAAGCTCTTCGCGGGCGGCGCGCTGGACGTTTTCACGCAGAGCGTGTATATGAAAAAGGGCCGCCCGGGCGTGCTGATCACCGTGCTTTGCCGCGAGGAGAAAAAGAATGAGATCCTCACGCTGATCTTCAAACATACCTCGACCATCGGCGTGCGGGAATACCGCCCCGTGCGGCACGAGATGACGCGGTGGGCGTCGACGCGCTTCACGACGGCGGGCGAGATCCGCGTCAAGCGCAGCGAGGGCTTCGGCGCGTCGCGGGAGAAATTTGAATTCGACGACCTCGCCCGCATCGCCGACGAAAAAGGCATTTCCGTCGCGGAACTGCTTGCGAAGATCGAATAAAGAATATGACATAATGAAAATCCGCGTTTTCTGTCCGCAACGGTATGAGATACCGCAAGCGGCTGAAAACACGGATTTTTGTTTGTTCTCTCGGGCTCGCAAAAAAATACTCTTTCAGCCGCCCGCGGGGATCGTCAGAGTCTTTCCAGAATC
>JAFRPB010000170.1 GCA_017429345.1 Clostridia bacterium
CAAAAATACGGAGAATAAACCGAGGGGCAGAGCGTATCGTTTCCGTTCTCTCATCCCTAATCCCTCATCGCTCATCCCTGTAAATTCTGATTTATCGGGATGTAAGGCAGTAGGCAATAGGCATTAGGCATTAGGTAACAACCGAGGCGCACTGCGTAAAATTGACAAGTCTATTGCCTAATGCCCAATGCCTAATGCCTGTAAATTCTGATTTATGCGCAAGCGCATAAATCAGAATTTACACATAATTTTTACGAATTTTTGTATCTTTTATATTGAAAATGTGTACCGAAACCTGTATAATATATAAAATACCGATATTCCGGTAGCATTTGTTCTGCATCCGTTCGTATCAAAAAACAGGGAGGGACTGTCCATGTCCAATTGTCCGAACTGCGGAAAAAAACTGAAGATCATCAATGTCGGTCAGTTTTGTCCGCATTGCGGCGCGAACATGCGTTTTATCAACTTTGAGGAGAACTTCTACCGCGAGGCGAAGTACGCGGAGCTGGCGCAGGCGAACGTCAAGGCGAAGATCAAGCGTCTCAAAGGCGCCTTTATCGGCTCGAAGCTCACGATCGCCCGGCTTGTCGTCGCGTTTGTGCCGCTGCTTACGCTGCTGATCCCGAACGGGGGATATTCGATCCGCCTGCCGCTGCTCGATATCTCACGCGATTTCGGCGTTATGGGCCTTGTCTCGATCTTCACCGGCAGCGACCTGGGCTATATCATGGGCATGACGGGCTCCGGCGTCGTCGGCGCCGACTTCTCGGCCCTGCAGACCGCGCTCTTCGGCTACGTCGGCGCGGCCGTCGCGGCGGTGCTCGTGTTCCTTTTGACGGTCCTGTGCTTCTTAAGCATCAAAAATATGCAGAAGATCATCAGCGCCTTCGCCGCCCTGGGCGTCGTGCTCTGCGGCGTCGGCTTTGCGCTGATCCTCTCCTTCGCGGGCAAATGCGCCGACACCGCCATGATCGGCGGAAAATCGGGCTTCGGCCTTTTGATCACCGTCGTCGCCTTTATCGCCGTGATCGCCGTCAACCTCATTCTTGACAAAAAGGGCATGCCGGTCGATTACGAAGAGGGCATGGTGGAGCGCGCCGCGATCTATAAAAAGCTTAGGCGCGGCGAGGTAAAGCTCGAGGATCTGCCGCAGCCCGTCGTCGAGACCGAAAAGACCCGCGCCCTTGAGGCGAAGATCGCCGAAGAGGAAGCGAAATACAGAAAAGAGATCGAAGAGGAGGCGGAAAACGATGGCTGATAACGAGAACCTGAACGTCAGCCGGGAGGAGATCCTCTCGGAAGAAGAAAAGGTCGAGAAAAAAGGCAAATGGATGTATCCCGCCCTGATCGCCGCCCTGATCCTGATCTTTATCGTCATCTTCGGTTACGGGCTCAGACTTGTCACGACGATGGAGCACCCCTATCCGCCGGTGGTCCTGACCGAGGGCAAAACGCCGGTCCCGCAGAACAATGAGGAAATGGCGGCGTATCTCAACGAGGTCGTCGCGCACGCGATCGCCGAAAAGCCGAAGCTCTCCTCCGACAGGAACGTGAGCGTCAACGGCGATTCGGTCGAGACCGACGGGAGCGAATACGTCAAGAGAACGCTCGATCTGCTGGTCGATCCCGTCGAGGATACGATCGACGGGGATTTCGAGGCCGTCTCAACGGAATTCGGCGACGATCTCGAAGGGCTGCTGCCGCAGCCGGCGCTCACGGCGGACGATATCGAGAGCTTCAGCGTCGATTACGCCCACTTCTACTGCGTGGTCTGCGGCGCGGTCAGCGACGTGCAGACCGAGACCTGCGAGAACTGCGGCACGGATTACAGGCCGCAGGAGCGGTACGCGGACGATTACAGCATCTCGGTCACGCTGAAGAACGATCCCGCGCTTCTCCAGAGGCTGTTCGGTCCCGACGCCGATCAGAGCGCGTCTTATCTCGGCGAAAAGATCGCGGACAAGGTGAAGATCGAGGATTACGATTACACCTGCGAGAGCCTGACGATCTATTTTAAAACCAACCGCATGAGCGACGAGCTCAAGGAGATCAAATACGGCAAGGTGCTGAACGTGAACGCGCGCCTCTCCTTCACGGGCGATTACGCGGCGTTCGAGCCGGTCTCCTGCTCCTGCGCGATCGGCGACGTGACGGAATACTACCTGACGTTCCCCGCCGTGATCCTCAACAAGCATGAGGTAACGATCGAGCCGAAGAAGCGCGACGAGCTGGTCGCCACGCGCGTGCAGACCGACTCCGACTGCCTTGTCACGTGGACGTCTTCGGACGAGAACGTGGTCACGGTGGACGACGAGGGCTTCCTGAAGGCGGGCAAGCAGCCCGGCGAGGCGACGGTCACCGCGTCGATGGAGTTCGGCGGCAGGACCTATTCGGATTCCTGCAAGGTCACCGTCAAGGTCCCGGTCGAGTATCTGCGCGTCAACAAACATAAGATGAAGCTGAAGACCGGCGAGAGTCAGACGCTCAAGGCGCGGGTCTCGGCGGATCAGAAGGGCTTCTCGATGGAAAAACCGACGGTCACCACGGTGAGCTGGTACACCACCGACGAGAGCGTCGCGACCGTCGATGAGAACGGGACCGTGACCGCGGTCGGGCCCGGCACGGCGACCGTATACGCGCTGTCGGACGACGGATATTACAAGTCGTCCTGCGTCGTGACCGTATCGTAAGGGGGGAGAAAAATGGCTGAAGAAAAAAATACGAAAACCTTTGCCGAAACCGTATTCGAGGCGGAAGACAACTCCGCCGCGACCATATCGAAGAAAAAGCTCGATAAATACGGCGGCCTTGCCGCGAGGATCTTCAATACCGGGGTCTTAAGCCCCTCCGAAATGGTCTGGCCGGGCTTCTCGGATCTTGCGACGAAGCTGCTGGCGACGGTCGAGGGCAGCTACAGAACGCTCTATTATACGAAGGTGCTGAACATCGACCTGACGTATATCGCCCTGATCGAGGTGCTCATCGGTCTTTACGACGCGCTGAACGACCCGATCATGGGCGCGGTCTACGATAAAACGAGAACGCGCTGGGGCAAGGCACGGCCCTATATCCTGCTCGGCGCGCTGCCGTATTATATGGCTTCCGCCCTCGTGTTCTTCGGCGGCGTCTTCTTCGGGCACGCGGTGCCCAACGACCCCCGCAAGATCATATACATCTTTATCATGCTGTTCATCAAGGAGACGTTCTCCACGATCTACAACATTCCGCGCGGGCATTTCCTGACCATGCAGACGCCGAACCCGGACGACAGGATCGCGGTCGGCCTTCTGCAGACCTACATCGGCGGCGTCGGCAGCGCGATCGTGTATTCGTTCATCCCGTTCCTCATCGACTTCAACGAGCGCGGCATGATCAACTTCCCGATGGCGACGCTTTACGCCACGGTCGCGGGCCTGACGGCGTTTGTCGGCGTCGCGGGCAACATCATGATGGCGGTCAAGTGCAAGGAGCGCGTCATGCTCCAGCCCAAGCCCGCCCCGCTGACCAAGTCGATCTTCTACATTCTGAAAAACAAGTACATGCTCAGGAACACCATCGCCGGGCTTTCCACCAGCTGGATCTCCTCCGGCGGCTTCACCTGGGACCTGGTCGCGCACAATCAGCTGTTCGGTTCCGAAAAGATGCCCGGCTCCATCGCGAACTTCTTTGTCGAGCTGCCGCAGAACATCCTGAACCCCTTGAGCGTAACTTTCATCCCGAGCTTCCGGAAATTCTTCAAGAACAACCGTTCGGCAGTCCTGACGCTGCGCATCTGGGACTTTTTAACGATGCTCGTCATGTGCGTGCTGACTATTCCTTTCATCGAGCACCGGCTGTTCATCTGCATCGTCTCCTCGGTCTGCCTGGGGCTGAACGCGATCAACAACGCCCCGGCGACGGTCTTCGAGCAGGAGGTCGGCAGAGAGATCACCGACTATACCGAGTATATGACCGGCGAGCGTCCCGACGGCACGATCGGCATCCTTCAGCAGCTGATCGCGCAGTTCATCCGCCCGCTCAACACGCTGTTCGGCCTTGCGATGATCAAGTGGTCGGGCTACGACATGAGCCTGCCCATGCTGCCCTGGGCGCAGAACAACAAGATCGTGTATCAGAGAAGCTTCTTCCTTTACAGAGGCATCGGCCTGATCTCAACGGTCATCAACCTGATCCCGTATTTCTTCTACGACCTTGTCGGCGAGAAGAGAGAGCAGATGTACCTCGCGCTGAACGAGCGCCGCGCCATGATGGCGAAGGAAGACAATCACGCCGAGGAATTCAGCGAGATCATCAGCCAGATCGAAGACTGATATCCGCAGACTTAAGCCCCGATTTCGATTTGAAATCGGGGCTTAAAAAACGGAAAGGAGCAGCAAAAAAGAAGAAGTCGGCGCCGGGCAGAAAATAATACCGGATCGCTATTTACTATTCTTTCAAAGAATGATATAATATATAAAGAATACTTTTTTAGGAGGCACCGTTATGAACATTCTGAAACGGATCGTCCCGATCCTCTCTCTGCCGCTGGCGTTCCTGATGCTGGTGACAGGCTTTTCCTTCGTGTCCGCCGATAAGCAGAAGGCCCGCGAGGAGGAGCTTGACGCCGAGACCGCCGAAGATTTTGCGCCGGTCTTCCGCTTTGCGGTCGCGTCCGACGTGCATATCAGCGCCGGCGACGACACCACCGCGAAACGCCTCGCGAAGCTGTTCGAGACCGCGTACCGCTATTCGGACAGCCACCCGACTTATCAGACGCTGGACGCGCTCGTGCTCACCGGAGACAATTGCGACAGCGGCTCCGAGGCGGAATATGAGATCCTTCTCGGCGTCATCAATGCAAACATCCGCCCGGACGAGACGCAGCTGATCACGGTGATGGGCAACCATGAATTCGCGCAGACGGGGCATGAGGGCTATGTGCGTTATATGGGCGAGGAGCTCGATAAGCACGTGGTCGTCAAGGGCTTCCATTTTATCGGCATGTCGCCCAGCCCCACCGATACGTGGCATACGCCGCTGCAGATCAACTGGATGTCCGCGCAGCTGCGCAAGGCCGCGGCGGACGACCCCGAGAAGCCCATCTTCACGATGCAGCACGGCCACGTATGGAACACCGTATACGTCAGCCGCAGCTGGTATACGCAGATGTCTCTGCCGCTGCATATGGTCTACGCCCGCTATCCGCAGGTCATCAACTTCTCGGGCCATTCCCACGGGCCGATCAACAACCCGCTGGATATCTGGCAGAACAGCTATACGCAGGTCGGCGCGGGTACGCTCAATTATTTCGAGATGGAGCGCGATATCGGCGACAATACGGTCCCCGCTGGCTCCCGCAACGCCGCCCAGTATCTGATCGTGGAGGTTGACGCCGAAAACCGCGTGCGCATCCAGCCCTATAACATCCTCACGGAAGATTTCATGCGCACGCCCGCCACCACCGACGGCGACAGGCAGCTGATCTGGCAGATCGACGACGTCTGCGATCCCGGCTCCTTCGCCTACACCTCCGCGCGCAAAAAGACCGACGGCGCGCCGTGGTTCGAGGAGGGCGACGCCGTTTCCGTTGACGCCGCGGCCGCGTGGAGCGTGACGCTTTCCTTCCCGCAGGCCGAGGACGACGTCTGCGTCTACGGCTACAGGATCCTGCTCAAAAGTACCTCCAACGCGAGAAACAAGATCGAGAAAGAGATCTATTCCGAGTATTACTTTGAGCCGACGCCCCAGCGCCTTTCCGTCACGATCGAGGGGCTGACGGCGGGGACCGAATACGAGGCGACGGTCACCCCGCTGAACGTGTGGCTTGACAAGGGCGAGCCGATCGGCTGCAGCTTTTCGACCCCGCAGGAGTGAGCGGGAGCCTCAAGCGATCATACAGAGGGAACGCGACGGACGGTACGGAAAGAGTACGGCGCACGATCCCCGGGCAGCCGACGGACCGCCGGCCGATCTGCGGCCGGGTCCCTAGGTAACCACTGATTAATTCACATCTGAAGATTCGGCACGCACCTTGCTTGCATCTTCTCCGTCATATCGTCCAAAAATCCCTTGAAAGGCGACAGCCTTCCTGCGGTCTTTTTGAACAATCTGACGAAAAATCTGACGGC
>JAFRPB010000171.1 GCA_017429345.1 Clostridia bacterium
CAGGCTCACAAGCTCGTTATGCTCCGCGTCGAAATACTTTCCGCAGACAGAGCAGGTGTAATGTCCGAGGGTGCCGTCCTCAAGGCAGGTTTTATTGATCTGCTGGATCCATTCACCGTATTCGTGGTCGGCGTAGTCGCCATATTCCGCGCCGCAGAAATCGCATTCTGCGTACTCGTTGCACGTCGCCGTGCCGCCGGAATGCGCCTCTGTTTCGTATACTGTGTTCACGGTCAGGTCGCCGGTGACGTTGTTAAACGCTTTGTCCCAACCGGTGAATTTGTAATGCCCCGCGGCGTCGTTCTGTACGTACTCATCGACTGCGGGCGCGGTCGCAGCGGAACCGTGCGCGACGGTCTGATCCGCACCGATCTGCTCCCCGGTCAGGGAGTTGACAAATTTCACTGTGTAGGTGTTGAGCGTCGCCGCGCCGACCGTGATCGTCGTCGCGCCGGTGATGTTCGAAACCGTGTAAGTAATCGTGTTGCCGCTCTTTGTCGACGAAACGGAGCCGTTCGTCGCGGTCACGGACGGGTCAGCGCTGTTGGTGTAGCCGTCCGAGAGCGTGACGGTGAAGCTGACGCTCTCCCCGTGGGTGACAGTAGAAGCGGGCGTCGTGTTCGTATAGCCCGTGCCGTTTTTGCTGAAGGTCACGGCATAGGTGTTGATCTCCCACTGCGCGGTAAAGGTAAAGCTCTTGCCGTTCTCGGTCGTCAGATTGCGGATCGTCGCCCCGTCGCCGTAGGTGCTGCCGTTCTCCGCGAGCCAGTGGGTAAAGTGGTAACCGGTCTTTGTAAATGCGTTTGCGGGAAGAACCGCGTCTGCGTTATAATATGCGGTCAGGGAAGCGGTCGAACCGCCGTCGTTCCCGCCGCCCGCGAAATTGACCGTATAGCTGTTCGGCAGCGCGGTCGCCGTGAGAACGGGCGCG
Source organism: Clostridia bacterium (assembly GCA_017429345.1). GTDB lineage: Bacteria > Bacillota > Clostridia > Oscillospirales > Acutalibacteraceae > RGIG2774. Next base: position 932 of record JAFRPB010000171.1, read on the forward strand.
GAGGCGGAGGGCATCTGGAACTGGAAATACTGCTGACTGCTCGTCAGCGCACCGGACCAGCCGCCCCAGTGGTAGCCGGTTTTCACTTCCGCGCCGACCGCCATCGGATAATTATAAGCGGCTGTTTTTGTCACGCTCGTCGGTTTGTCGTTCGGACGGAGCATGAAGATATCCCAGAAATTGATCGTATAATTCGTGCTGCCGTTGGAATACAGCTGCACGCGGACCTGACATTTTCCGTTTGCGCCGGAGGGGACGGTGAACGTGGTCTGCCCGCCGCCGGTCAGGTTGAAGAAATAATGCGTAACGTTCTGCCCCGCGCTGTTGGTAAATAACAGCCACAGACCTGCCTTTCCCGGCTGAGAGCCGTCGGTCCGGTGAGCATCCGCCCACTGGGCGCTGCACTTGGCGCCGATCACGTACGTATCGCCGGGCGTCAGGTTATACTTGCTGTAGGAATTGATATAATCGTAGCGGTCCACGGTATTGCCCGAGAGCGTATAGGGGCTTGCCGCGGTATAGGGGTTCGTCAGCACGTTTTTATCTGACTGCGCCGGATTCCCGTCCCAGGTCTTTGTAAGACTGATATCCCAGAATTTCGCCGTATGCGTCGCGCTGCCGTTGCCGTACGCCTGCAGGCGCAGCTGCGCGGTATTGTTCGACCCGGACGGTACGGTAAAAGTCGCGGACCCGCCGGTCATATTAAAGAAATGATAATCCACCACACCGCCGTCCGCATTGCGGAAATACAGCCAGACCGCGACAGTGTTCGGATTCGTACCGGAGGTATTATGCCCCGTCGCCCACGGCAGATTCGATCTCGCGCTGATCGTATAGCTTTCGCCCGCACGCATCGTCACGTCGGTATAAACGTCAAGGACCCGGTAATCGTCATTCGCCGTGCCGGTGATGGTATACGGACTCGCCGCGGTATATGTTGCCTTGGAAAGATAATTCGTAAGCCCCGCGGCGTACACCGACTCGATCCCTTCGCCTGCGTTCACGGTCAGTGTGCCGACAGCGTCCATATCGTAGATCCGGATATCCCAGAAATGACCGGTATAGGTATTCGAGCCGTCGCCGTAGATCTGCAGACGGATCTGCGCTGTATTCGCTGTACCCGACGGCGCGGTGAATACGGCGTCATCCCCGGTCATATCAAAAAAACGGTAGCTGATGATGCTTCCTCCGGAATCACGCAGGTAAAGCCAGAATGCCGCAGTGCCGGGATTCGTTCCGGAGGTATTATGCCCCGTCGCCCACGGCAGGTCGCACTTCGCGGAAATGATATAGGTTTTGCCCGCCGTCAGCGTCGCGGTATAACACCCCGTATCCACATACTGATCGGCGCGGTTGCCGGAAACCGTATAGGGGTTTGACTGCGTATACTGCGCCATGCTTAAGGCAAGATTCGCCCCGGTAAAGCCGTAAACGCTGTCGGCGTTCGCGGAAAACAGCGTCATCGGCAGGATGCCGAGCACCATGATCAGCGCCGTTAATACCGCGATGGGTTTTCTGACTCTCGTCATCATAAACATACCTCTTTTTCGTATTATTTCATATTTTAATTCTATACCATAATATGAGAATTGTCAAGAAAAACGAATCAGTTCCGTGCAAAGCGCTTCTCCGCCCGGGTGATAGCTGCGCGGGTAGAGTTTTGATTTGTCGCGGAACGATAAATCAGAATTTCACGTGTTTGCGAAGCAAACACATATCGCATGCTCGCTTTGCGAGCATATATCGCATTGACTTTTAGGTCAATATATCGCATCGCCGTGAGGCGATATATCGCCAAAAAAGCGATATGCCCTTCGGACGCGATATGCGCCTGCTGCCAGCAGATCAGCACTTCACGCAACGACGCCCTGCCGTCCGGCAGGGCGTCGTTGCGTTTATTATGCGTTTATCTGTGCGACAGTGTGTATCTGAAATTGCTGAACATGTGATAAAAGATATGGACAATATGAACGAAGAACGTCATAACCGACGCGTCGTTCGTCTCGTGCATATGCTCGTCCTTCTCGCAGAACAGGCAGCGGTATTCGCCGCAGAAAGCGCAGTAGCCTTCGCCCTCGTCGTTCGGCAGGCGGATCGAATGGCCCTTCTCGCTCGCCGTGACCTCGCGCGTTTCGGTTTCGCCGCACTTCGCGCAGACGCGGTGCTGGACGCCGTCCTTGCCGCAGGTGGGACCGTTTTCTTCATCGTCGAACCATTCGCCGAAGCTGTGGCCCGTCGCCGCGATGGGTCTCGTTTCTTCCTCACCGCAGTTGCCGCAGACGCGCGCCTCAACGCCCTCTTCGGTGCATGTCGGCGCGGTCTTCACGTACCATTCGCCGAACACGTGCTCCGTGCCGCCGCTCGGGATCGCCTCGCCTGCCTCGATCAGATGATCGCAGGCTGCGCAGTAGACGTCGCCGGTGTAACCGTCTTCGTTGCAGGTCGCGGCTTTCGCGCCCTTCGTCACGGTCTCGGTCGTGCTGTGGTTTGTGTAATCGAAATCGAGGATCGTATCGTCCGCCGTGATCTCGTTCTCACAGGTATCTTCTGTGAAGATCTTTCCGCAAACGGAGCAGGTGTAATACTCGATATTGCCCTTTTCGGTACAGGTGGAGGCTTTTGAATCGGTCTTAACGGGAGTATGCGCGATCGTCTCTTTCGCAATGACGCTTCCGTGCGTGACTTCGTGATCGCAGGCGGCGCAGTAGATGTCGCCGGTGTAGCCGTCTTCGTTGCACTTCGCGTCTTTTGCGTTCTTCGTCACCCGCTCGTCGGTGCTGTGGTTCGTGTAATCGAAATCAAGAACGGTCTGTTCCGCCGTGATCTCGTTTGTGCAGGCTTCTTCTGTGAAGATCTTTCCGCAGACGGAGCAGGTGTAGTATTCGATATTGCCCTTATCGGTGCAGGTCGCGGCCTTTTCTTCTGTCTTGACCGGCGTGTGGGCGATCGACTCTTTGGGAATCACGCTGCCGTGGGTGACCTCGTGGTCGCACGCTGCGCAGTAAATGTCGCCGGTGTAGCCGTCCTCGTTGCACTTCGCGTCTTTCGCGTTCTTCGTCACCCGCTCGTCGGTGCTGTGGTTCGTGTAATCGAAGTCAAGAACCGTATCGTCCGCAGCGATCTCGTTTTCGCAGGTTTCCTCTGTGAAAATTCTGCCACAGACTTCGCAAGTATAATATTCGATATTGCCCTTCTCGGTGCAGGTCGCGGCTTTTTCTTCTGTCTTGACCGGCGTATGGGCGATCGACTCTTTCGGTATCACGCTGCCGTGGGTGACCTCGTGGTCGCACGCTGCGCAATAGATGTCGCCGGTGTAGCCGTCTTCGTTGCACTTCGCGTCTTTCGCGTTCTTCGTCACCCGCTCGTCGGTGCTGTGGTTCGTGTAATCGTAATCGAGCACCGTCTGCTCCGCGGTGATCTCGTGCTCACAGGCTTCTTCTGTGAAGATCTTGCCGCAGTCGTCGCAGGTGTAATACTCGATATTGCCCTTCTCGGTACAGGTGGAAGCCTTTTCCTCGGTTTTGACGGGTTTATGCCCCTCGTGGGCGATGGTCAGGCTCGTAAGCTCGTTATGATCCGCGTCAAAGTACTTGCCGCAGACGGAGCAGGTGTAGTGCCCGAGCGTGCCGTCTTCAAGGCAGGTCTTGTCGACCTGCGGGATCCATGCGCCGTATTCGTGGTCGGCATAGTCGCCGTATTCCGCGCCGCAGAGATCGCATTTCGCGTACTCGTTGCACTTCGCCGTGCCGCCGTAATGCGCTGCGGTATCGCAGAGCGCCGTCACGGTGCGGTCGGAATTCACGTTCGTCCAGTCGCCGCTCCACGCGCTGAAGGTGTAATGGTTGTCCCCGTCATAGGTCGTCGCCGCAGTCGCGGGAGCCGCCGCGTCCTGACCGTAGGAAACGGTCTGCGTATCCACCGTCGCGCCGTCCCAGCGCAGGAATGTCACGGTAAAGCTTTTGAGCGTCAGGGCGTCGATCGCCGAAAGCAGCGCGTTCTTCGCGGCGTCGATCTCCGCCTGCGTCACGACCGCTTTTGCGCAGACGGCGGCCGCCGCGTCGATCGCGGAGAGATACGCTGCGTAGCTCTCGGGCGTGTAATGGCTCTCCGGCTCGATCGCCGTATCCATTGCGGCGTAGAGCGCGGTCTTATCAAAGGGGACGAGGCGCAGCTTGAGTTTGATACCGCAATGGATGTAGGTTGACGACGTGATGGTGCCGGACTGCGCCATATCCGTCCAGCAGGAAAGCAGAATCGTCAGCTCCTGCCCGCCGACGGAGGGCAGTGTGCCGTTGACCGTGCGGTTCTCGTTGTATCCGTTGGGCTGACCGTTCAGAACGATCTGCCCCGGCGCGGTGGTGGTATAATTTGAATTGTCCGTGCCGATCCAGTAATTCCAGATATCCGCATAGGTGCGGTCCACGACCGTGTAATTCAGCCGGAAGCCCTTCGCGGCGGCGAGGTCCGCAAAGGTTCTGATCGTATTGACGTCGTAGTAATAGGTCGCGACGGGCGCAAGATCCGCGCTCATCTCGCGCGTCTGTACCCAATTGCCGTTCCCGTAATTATAGCTGTCCGTCGTTTCGTCCGCGCCGAACGCCGTCAGACGGCAGGTGCCCGCGGCGACGTTCGTCCAGTCCTGCGTCCCCGTGACGGACACCGACTTCGGCGATGAAACGGGCTTGGCGACCAGCTTGCGGATCGCAAGCCGGATCGCGCCGGCGAGATTGCCGATATCCTCCTGCGTGCGGTCACCCGCGCCGTAAAGCGCGTCCTGCGCGGCGTCGACAGCGGCAGTCACACCGGAAAAGTCGACGTAATCGCCCGCGTTCAGCGCCAGGGCTTCGGCGATCGCAGCCTCAAGATCGGTAAGATCCAATGCGGAAACGAACTCCAGCGCGTCGATCGCGCCGTTCAGCGCGGCGGCGGCTTCGTCGATCTCACTTTGCAGAAGAACGGTTTTTCCGTTCACGGCGGCAGCCGCGGACAGGGCGGAAAGATAATTCTGCCAGCTTTCGGCGGTATAGAAGCTCTGCGGATAGACCTTTGCTCCGATTGCCGTCTGCAGCACGGATTTATCGAACGGAACAAGCCGCAGCTTGAGCTTCGCCCCCGCGTGGATATACCGCGTATTATTGTTGATCGTCGCCTGCTGCGCGATATCCGTCCACGCGGTGAGCGTCAGAACGAGCTCCTGTCCGCCGACGGACGGCAGCGTGCCGTTCACGGTCTGATTCGCGCTGTATCCGCTGCCGACATAGATCTGATTCGGCGCGGAGGAGGAATACGACGAATTTCCCGTGGAGATATAGTAATTCATGATATCCGCGTAGGACGTGTTCGTCACCGCGTAATTGAGCCGGAAGCCCTTCTGCGACGCAAGATCTGCAAAGGTGCGGATCAGGTTCACATCGTAATAATAGGTCGCAACGGGCGCGTCATCCGCATTCATTTCACGCGTCATATACTGCGTGTCCGTCGAAAAATTGTAGTCCGCCGTGGTCTCGTCCGCGCCGAAAGCAGACAGACGGAAACCGCCGTACGCAACGCCGGACCAGTGGTGGTTGCCCTCCACCTTCACGCTGCGGTTCGCCGCGGCGGCGGGCTTCACCGTGAGCTTCGCTACGGCAAGCCGGATCGCCGCGGCGCGGTTATCGAGCCGCTCCTGCGTGGTGTTCTCAAAGGCGGCGAGCTCAGCGAGCGCCGCGTTCACGGCGGTTCTCACGCCGGAAAAATCGGTATAGGCGTTCGCGTCGAGCGCGCGCGCCTCGTCGATCGCGGCATAGAGATCCGCCGGGTCCGCCTCTCCCGATGAGACGAGCCCCGAGATCGCGGACTGCAGCGCCGAAAAAGCCGCATCGATCCCGGTCTGCTGCGGTTTCGTTTCGGCGAGCATATCGCGGGCGGCGGAAAGCGCCGAGGCGTAAGCGGCAAAGCTCGCCGAGGTATACGCCGCCGCGGGGCGGTTATTCTCCGTCTCTTTCGCAACGAGCGCGGAAAGCGCCGCCATGTCGTAACCGACCAGGCGCAGCACGACCTTGTAGCCCGCGTAGATGTACTGTCCGCCTTGGGAAATATAGGTCCACAGCGTCATGGGGATCTCGATGATCTGCCCGCCCGCCGTCGGCGCGGGACCGTAGACGTAGATATCCTCGTTGTTGCCGACGCTGGGCGAGATGCTGCGCAGCGAGGAAACGCTCGTGGAATAGCCGGACGTTCCCGCCGTCAGAAGATACTGCATCACGGTGCAGTACTCCGTGCGGGTGACGCGGATATTCATCTTAAAGCCCTTTTGACTCGTCAGATCCGAAAGCGTCTTGATCGTGTTCACTTCCGTGTAATAGGTCGCGACAGGCGCGTCCGCGACGTTCATTTCACGGTTCTGCTCGTAGCTGTCCGAGCTGAAATTATAACTTTCCTTGCTGATCTCGTCCGCACCGAACGCCGTCAGGCGCGCGCCGCCGAGACACACGCCGGGCCAGTGGTGATAGCCCTCGGAATAGCAGCTCAGCGAACCCGCCTCGGCCGCCGTAAAGGGCAGACAGCCGAAAAGGATCACAAAAGATAAAATGAAAGAAAGCATTTTTCTGCCGTTTTTCACTTCTACCGTCTCCTTGATTTATAATATTCCGAATAAAATATAACAGATTGCAGGAAAAAAGTCAATCGAAACCGCAGCGCGCCGGATATCGGGCGTCGGATCTCGCGGATTGTACGGTATTGCCCTTGCTTTTTCCCGCTTTCGGAAAGTTTATTCTATGCTTCGGGCCGCGGTTCGGACGCGAGATCCGATCCCCGGTCCTCGACGTCCGTGAAAATCGGCTCCGCAAAAAAACGGATCTCCCCGCGTATCGCGGTCATCACGCACTTGCCGCGCACGGTTTTTCCCGCGAACGGCGTCGCCCGTCCCATCGAGACGAATTCTTCGGGGGCGATTTTATATTCGCTCTCAACGTCCATCAGCGCCCAGCAGTCCGCAAGATCCGCGCCGAACCGCTTTGCCGGGGCAAGGCTCATCAGTTCGACGAGCTTTTCAAGGGAAATTACGCCGCCGAGGACGAGCTCCGTATACAGCGCCGGGAACGCGGTCTCAAGGCCGACGATCCCCATGGCGCTTTTTTCAAGCCCGCGTCCTTTTTCCTCCGCCGAATGGGGCGCGTGGTCGGTCGCGATCATATCGACCGTGCCGTCGGCAAGGCCTTCGAGCAGCGCCTCGCGGTCCTCGCGGGCGCGCAGTGGCGGGTTCATTTTGAACCTGCCGTCCTCCCGAAGATCGTTTTCGTCGAGAAGAAGATAATGCGGCGCGGTCTCGCACGTCACGTCGACGCCGCGCGCCTTCGCCTCACGGATCAGCGCGACGCTCTCCTTCGTCGAGATATGGCAGACGTGATAAGGGCAGCCGGTCTCGGCGGCAAGGGCGAGATCCCGTTCGATCTGCCGCCATTCGCTCTCGGAGCAGATGCCGCGGTGGCCGTGCGCCCGCGCATATGCGCCGTCGTGGATATATCCGCCCCGCAGAAGATCGTTGACCTCGCAGTGCGCGGCCAGTATTTTGCCCGTTTTTCTGACGCGCTTCATCGCCTCGCGCATCATTTCTTCGCTCTGCACTCCCCTGCCGTCGTCGGAGAACGCCGCCGCGCCGGTCATGCCTTCGATATCCGCGAGCGTTTCGCCTTTTTCGCCCACGGTGATCGCGCCGTAAGGGTATACGGGGATCGCCGCGTCCCGGGCGATAATATCGGTCTCAAGCTTCAGGTGCCCGGCGCTGTCCGGCACGGGATCGAGATTCGGCATCGCGTAAATCGCGCAGTAACCGCTGCGCAGCGCCGCGAGAGAGCCGGTTTTGATCGTCTCTTTATAAGCAAAGCCCGGCTCGCGCAGATGCGTGTGCACATCGACGAGCGCGGGGATCAGGAGCTTTCCCCTGCCGTCGATCCGTTTCGCCCCCGCAGGCACTGAACCCGTATTCTCAAAAAAGAAGCGGACCTCTCCGCCGCCGACCAGCGCGTTTCCCCGGCGGAAGCCGTTTTCGGTATAAATATCGGTGTTTCTAATATATACGCGCATAAAAATACCCCCGTTCGTGCTGCCTGTATGGTAGCATAAACGGAGGAGGTTGTCAAATTCTGATTTGTCGCAGTCTTTGCCGCGGTGTTCGGCGGTTTGACGGTAGGGACGTTTAGCAATCGTCCGGTGATTTCCGAAATGCACCCCTTTTGGGTGCGTGAGAAAATCAAGTAGGCGATCATTGCGCTGCATATGGTTTTTTGATTATTATTTCCCGTCTTGCCATCCCCACCGTAAAGGTAGGGCTGGCATCACCGACAATCTGTATGATTCTTGGCTCAACAGCGAGTAGTGTTTTCGGAACAGAAGAAGTTATTTTTTTCTGAAAATCTTTGATGCCAGAGTAAGAATGTCTCGGGCGGTATCAAAACTTTCATGTACTTCATCACGTTGGCCATCATCCCAATCTCTTTGAAAGTCTCTATCAATTCGAATCCCAGAATCTCCCCCGCGGAATGTGAATGTTTCTGTTTCATTTACCCGATATGTATCCTCCGAATCAAAGGTCTTATATGAAGAACGATAAGTTTTAGATGAACCATCGTACTCTTCACGATTATCAACTAAAGATTCGAGTTTTTCAACTTCATAATCTTTGAGTCTTGAATTTCCCAAATTAACATGTTCACTTAGCTTTTCTTTTCTTTTCTTTTTCTCTTTAGGATCCATAGTTATTTTCCTCCTTATTTGTTTTGATTCATATGGAGCACGCTCTTTAGGCGCCATTAGAATGGGTTCTGGTTTTTATTAAAGACGATATCTGATCGTCCCTTCTTTCTCTTTCAAATACATTTAATCATCATTTCTGCTGTTAAATCAGTTTATTTTACAACGATTTAATCTTATTGCATTCCTCACCCGTCCCACAGGGGGATGGGGTTCGGAACGCAAGCGGACCGTCATGCCGGTCCCTACATTCCGTGTACCCAACGCCTCGCTAAATCAAAATTTAAGATTCGAGATTCCAAAGCCATATCGCAATGATATCAAGGAGATCATATGACCCTTGAGAATCTCGATTCTCGTATCTCGAATCTCGATTCCAAACAGCGAAGCTGCCCGAAAATCAGAATTTACGGCATCTGCTTATACTGATAGCACCTGACGTAATCCACGCGGAACTCGACGGGCCAGTTTGAATTCGGGGTCTGACTGATGGGTCCCGTGCCGTGGCGGTCGGAGCTCTGCACGCCGTTGTCGCCCGCGAATTCGCAGGAGAGCAGCAGGTATTCGGGGTTCTGCGACACGCCGCCGGTCGAAAGCCGCCCGGTCTCCACGCCGTTGAGATAGAAGATATACTCGGTCGGGCTCCATTCCACGCCGTAGGTGTTGTACTCGGTATACGGGTCGTTCGTGATAAAGACCTTGCCGATCGTGTCGCCCTTTTCGTCCGCGCCGTAGCCGTCGTAATGGATGCCCGTTTTGATGCAGTCGTTGCCGACGCTGTGGTCTTTATAATAGAAAGACTCGAACACGTCCACCTCGGTGCCGTCCTGCCCCGAGCCGTCCACGTTGAACACGCCCTCGTTCATCATCCAGAAGGCGCTCCACATGCCGGTCGCCGCAGGCAGGATGCAGCGCACCTCGAAATAGCCGTATTTCTGCTCGTATTTGCCCTTCGACCAGATCTCGCCCGTGTACCATCCCGCCTTATACTCGGGGCAGTTGATGCCGATGTAATTCGGGTAATAGTTGGGCATGGGCTGTTTTTTGTATTCGGCGCGGATCACAAGATCGCCGTCCTCGACCGAGACCATGTCCTGGTGCCAGTAACCGCCCTTGCGCTCGGTGACCCACCATTCATAGCTCCACTTGCTCATATCGAGCTTGTCGCCGTCGAATTCGTCGCGCCAGACCAGATCGAACTGACTGAGATCGATGGTCTTGCCCTTCGGCAGCCTGCCGAAAGAAGAGGAGACGCCGGGCCATGCGGGATTGATCAGCATAAAGACCGCGATCAGAACCCGAAAGATGGATTTCAACATAAATTTTCGCTCCTTTTAAGAAATATTATATATGTTATATAAACGCATTTTCAGTATATCAGGAATTCAGGAAAATATCAAGTCCTTTCCCCGAAATTGCTTCGGATTCGCTTTTTCCCCGAAAACGGCGTCGGCGGGAACCTGCAAAGGAGAAATTTCCCCCTTGCAATACGCTGTATTTCTTGTTATACTGAAAATATAAAAAGAAGAAAAGAGGTAAAAACCATGAAACGACTGATATCCGTTCTTCTGTCCGCGGCGCTGCTGCTGTCGGCGTTCTCCGTGCCTGCCTTCGCGGCGCCGGAGAAAAAGGGCGACGCTCCCGCGGCGGTATGGAACGCGAAAAAACAGACCTTTACTCTGAAAAAAGGCCCCGAGATCGTCAGGATCTCTTCCGATTCCGACAACGAGGGCACCTCGGCGAAGGCCTATTACCGCGCGACGGACGAAGTGAAGACCCTCGCCGCATATTGGTATCAATACGACCGCAACGATCAGCGGACCTTCGCTGCGGCGCTGGGAACGGACCCGGAGAACGTGGAGGCGGCGCTGGATGTCGGCGTGCAGTTTGCCTATTCCTTCGACGGCAAGACCTGGGTGGACGATTTCGGGACCGGCGACGGGTATTATCCCGAAGCGTCGTACGACCTGGATGAGGACGGCTTCGACGAATACCGGGAGATGCCGACGGAAAATATCGATATCCTCTCGCTGTATCGCAGCATCTGGCTGTTCAACGGCGACGCGGGATTTATGAGGCCGTACTACTGCGACGTCAAAGACGGCCTGTCGGTCGAACAGACGCTGGCGCTTTACAACAAGACGATCCTGCAGGGCAGGGGCGAATTCACGGGGTCTTCCTACGACCCGGAGAACGAGGACGAAAACGGAAAGGGCTTCCGCGTCGATTTCAATAAGGAGACGCTTTACGTCAAGGCGCGCTACCGCGTATACACCCGGCTCGAGGTCTGCAGAAACGGCGAATGGCAGGAGGCCAGGGAGCTTGTCTCCTATTCCGACTGGAGCGAAGTGAAGACCTACAACAACGCGACCGCCTCGGCCGACGCGCAGGACTGCGTGCCCGACGATATCGCCCTGAACACGACCGACGCGCCGACCCTCACGCTCCTTGCGTCCGAGCGGTACGACACGGAACGCGACGGCGTCGAAATGAAGGCGACGCGCGCCCGCTTTATGGTGTCTTATCCCGAAAAGACCGAGGACGCGCTGGCGAAGTATTACGCGCTGGAACCTGATGTCCGGCAGGAGCTGACCGGCGAGTATTACGATCCCGATTACGTGATCGAGATCCGCGTCGGCAGCGGCGAATGGTACGTTGTCGACGATCCGAACGCCAACGACGTGTTCTTCTGGTTTGACGACGATTTTTACGGAACGAGAGACCTGCTGGAGGCGATCGGCTATCAGCCGGAAGACCCGGTGTATCTGCGCGTCTCGCTTTACGGCAGCTACAGCAGGCGGGTCGAAACCGCGGAGGGCGCCCCGGCGGAGCAGCTGCACGACGCGGACGAGGTGTTTATCCGCACCGCCCGCTCGAACGAGGTCGAGCTGTCGCTGACCGGCAAATTCAAAGTGGAATACGCGCTCGACGGCGGATCTTTCGCCTACGATACCGAGCAGGTCACGATGTTCGACGAAAACAGCGATATCACCGTCGATCTGACGGCGGCGGATTACATCCCGACGCGCGCGCACTATACCTTTGACGGCTGGTACGCCGACGCGGCCCTCTCGGAGAAGATCGAGTCCTTCGACACCTCGCTCAAGGCGAGCCGTACCTATTACGCGAAGTGGAAGGAGCTTCCCTCCTACGGCGTAACATACGATCTCGGCACGGTCACCGATTACGTATACAACGGCAACCCCGATAAAATCTGGTCCGACGATAAAGACGTGGAGATCGCCGACGTATCCTACGCAGGCGCGGAATTCCTCGGCTGGTATGACGCGCCTCAGAACGGCAAAAAGATCGAAAAGCTGAATTACGCCGAGAACGCCGGCGACATTACGCTTTACGCGTATTGGCGCATTCCCGAAAAGAAGATCGCCTACGACGGCGCAGGCAAAGATTACACGAACAATAAAAAGAACCCCGCAAGCTACCCGATCAACCCCGAGGGCGACAACACGGTCGTGATCTACGCGCCCGAAAAGACGGGATATATTTTCGACGGCTGGTTCCTTGATAAGGATCTCGAGCACGCCGCGCTGACCTTTGACAATGCGAAGGGCGGATGGCTTCTCAACGAGAGCGAGGACGTGACGCTTTACGCGAAGTGGATCGTCGGCCGCTGGAAGATCACTTACAAGCTCGGTCTTGACGGCGTTTCGAACAGCGCGAACCCGGAGGAATACACCTACGGCAAGGCGGTCTCGCTCGAAGCGCTGAAAGAGAACGGCTATACCTTCGACGGCTGGTTCGCGGATGCGGATTTCAAAACCGCGGCGACGGGCGTGAGCGCGACGGATACCGGCGACAAGACGTTCTACGCGAAATGGACCGTAATCAAATATAAGAATGACTACCGTCTGCGCGACGGCGACGCGGATCATTTCAAGGCGAACGAGAATCCCGCGACGCGCACCGTAGAGGACGAGATCGTTCTCAAGCCGCTGGTTCCCGCGGAAGAAGGCTGGGAATTCCTCGGCTGGTACGACAATGTGAACTTCAGCGGCAAGCCCGTGGAAAAAATCATCAAAGGAACGGTCGGCGACGTCACCCTGTTCGCGAAATGCGAAAAAATCGTCAAAAACGAGCGCAAACTCGGCGACGTGAACAACGACGGACGCGTCAATTCCACGGACGCGCGTCTTACGCTTCGCACGGCGGCAAGAATTGAGACGCTTGCAGACGGGGATATCCCCTATGCGGATGTTGATTTCAACGGCAAGATCAATTCATCCGACGCGCGGAAAATCCTGCGCGCGGCGGCAAAGCTTGAGGCCTTGCCCGAGAAAGCGCCCGCGAACGGGTAACCGCTCGAAGGAGGCGGCGGCATGGCAAAGAAAAAATTCGGTTTCGGCGATCATTTCTGCACCGCGTGCGGAGAGCGCGTCGAAAAAAACGCGGCGAGCTGTCCCCGCTGCGGCACGCCTTACGGCGATGAAAAATACGCCGGGATCAGTCAGACCGGCGCGGGCGGCGTCGGCTACAGCGATCGGGCGAACGATCCGACATTCAGGTCCCAGAAAAAGAAGGGTAAAGCATTCGGCTTCGTATTTCTGATTCTTTTCAGCGTCGGCGTCGCCGCGTATCTGCTGATCTCGGAGCAGATCCCCGCGACCGCAGAGGGGTATCGCAACGTCGCTCTCGTGGTCGGGGCGATCTGGCTGATCGACCTTATCTGGTTTTTGTCGACCCTGCGAAAAAAGAAAGACTGGGAGGGCGTCGTCGAGCGCAAGGAGCAAACGACCGAGACGCGCCGCACGAGAGATAACGACGGCTCTTCCTATACGGAGCGCGTGGAGGTCTATAAGGTGTATTTCCGCACCTCGGACGGCAAACGAAAAAAAGAACAGGCGGTGGGCAACAGCCGTCTTTACGATCAATTGTTCGAGGGCGAACGGGTACGGCATATCGGCGCGCTCGACTATTATGAGAAATATGACAAATCCGGCGACCCGTTCCTGCTCTGCGCGGGCTGCGGGTCAAGCCGCGACGCGCGCGAGGATTACTGCGGCAGATGCGGCTGCGTGATGCTCAAGGGCGCTCCCGTCAACAACCGCGCGCAGTACGCGCAGCCGCAGCAGTACGCCCCGCCCCCGCAGTTTTCCACGACGCAGGCAGCGCGTTTTTGCCCCCACTGCGGCGCGCAGATCGACGCGCAGGCAAAATTCTGCAACAACTGCGGCGGCAGGCTGTAAAAAAGGAGCGAAAGATCGATGTTTTGCAACAACTGCGGCGCGCAGATCGCCGTCGGCGCGAAATTCTGCAATAACTGCGGCGCCCCCGTTCCCGAACAACCGGCGTCGGCTGCGGCAAAACCCGCAGGCCAGCCGGTAAACATGACCGAAAAATTCATTGCGGAAAAGAAAGCGCAGAAGGCGGCGCAAAACCCGCAGGGCGGCGCGTATTATCCTCCGCAGGGCGGGCAGAATCCGCAGGGCGGCGCGTATTATCCCCCGCAGGGCGGGCAGAATCCGCAGGGCGGCGCGTATTATCCCCCGCAAGGCGGGCAGAATCCGCAGGGCGGCGCGTATTATCCCCCGCAAGGCGGGCAGAATCCGCAGGGCGGCGCATATTATCCCCCGCAGGGCGGGCAGCCGTACGGGCAGCAGGGCGCGCCCGTACAGAATAATGTCTATGTGCAAAACAACCGTCCCGGCGTCAGCGCAAAGCCGCGCGTCCGCATTCTCGGTCTGCCCGTCGGCGGATTTGTCGGGATCGCCGTCGGCGCGGTTTTGCTGATCGTTATCATTTGCGTCGCCGTCGCGGTCAATTTCAAAAAAATGACGACCGTTCCGCCGAATGAACAGTCGAACGTCGTCGAGTCGGTCAACCCGGCGATCAACGAAACAACGCCGCGGTCGACCGAAACCGAAGCGCAGTCGACAGAAGCCGACATACAGACGACCGGGACCGCCGCGCCGACGACCGCGCCGGATACCGCGAACCCGACAACCGCGAAGCCGTCCGAGACCGCCGCGCAGACCGAACCGCCGATCGATACGGCGAATACGGAAGATCCGCAGCCGGAGGATTTCGCGTGGTACGACCCCGACGACCCCGACGCGATTCCGCAGGGCGCGGTGAATCTCACGACAGGCGAGGAGATCGGCGGCCGCTGGAAGGCGTGCTACTTTTACCCCGACGCAGTACGCGAGCTCGCCGCGATCGATATCTGGGCGGGCGACCGCGCGGTCACCGTCGATATTCATCCCCAGCAGATCAATTACGACGACTGGTGGGAGAGCGAGGCGGATATGGAAGCATACTCCTATAACGGCGCGCTCGACGCGGGCACGGTGACCGCGTACGGCGACTACGGACAGATCTATTTCTATACGTTTTTCCGTTTCGGAGCAAAGCAGTACGCCCTCGCGACGGTGGAGCTGTATAACGGCGGAACGGGATATGTGGCGCTGGTGAGACCGTAAATTCTGT
Source organism: Clostridia bacterium (assembly GCA_017429345.1). Classification (GTDB taxonomy): domain Bacteria; phylum Bacillota; class Clostridia; order Oscillospirales; family Acutalibacteraceae; genus RGIG2774. The sequence continues at coordinate 16,109 of JAFRPB010000171.1, forward strand.
TTTCTGCGCTCGCGCAGAAAACAGAATTTGGCTGCCGGCTGCCGGCCGCTGGCTGCCAGCCATGTAACGCCAGAAGCCGGTAGCCAGAAGCTGGAAGCTAAGGCGACACCGCACAAATACGGTCGCACGCCTTGCTTGATCTTTATTCCGTCAGATCGCACATCTTTTCCTTGACAACCGACAGGTTGCCTGCGGAAAATCTGTACGATCTGACGAAAAAATCTACTCAGCAATCCGCACACCCGAATTGTGCGGTGTTGCCCTAATTTTGATTTGTCGGGCTTTGACCGATAAATCAGAATTTATCAGCAAAATCCGGGAACACTTCTCTTATCAAAACAAGGGAAGTGTTTTTATGTTATATAAACTGTCGGTCGCGCTGCTGGCCGTTTCCGTTCTTGTCCAGACAGGGAAAACCGCGTCGCCGGTCCGCCTGTCTGCGGAGGAAGCGAAAGCCGTGATCGGGGCATTATCCGCCGCGGAGATCTCCCCCGAAAACCTTCGGACGGATATGATCGTCACGGGCGATCCCACCGGAACGCAGGATACCTTCACCGGGTATGAGATCCTGCCGGACGTGCATTATACGGCGACGGATCCCGAAAACAAAAAAGGGCTCTCAATGAAAACGATCGAGCACAGCTACGGCGTCGCCGCCGACGGGAAGGTGCATTCGATCTCATACGAGAGTCAAAGATTTTTCGACGAAAAGGGCTTCGACGCCGTGACCTATGACAACAAAAGCGGTGAAAAGGCGCTGTATCTGACGTTCGACTGCGGTTATGAGAACGGCAACACGGACAAGATCCTCGACACGCTCAGAGAAAAGGGCGTGACGGCGGCGTTCTTCTGCACGCAGCATCAGGTCGAAACGCAGCCGGAGCTGACGGCGCGGATGATCCTCGAGGGGCACATCGTCGGCAACCATTCGGTGCACCACCCGAATTTCACGCAGATTTCCGCGGAAAAAATGGCGCAGGAGCTGGAGGGCTTCGACAACTTCATGCGGCGGCATTTCGGATACTGCTCGTCTTATTTCCGGTTCCCCGAGGGCGCATATTCGGAATACGCGCTCAGCGAGGTCAATTCCCACGGCTTCAAGGCGCTGTTCTGGTCGCTCGCATACGCGGATTGGGACGAGGAGAATCAGAAGGGCGCGGATTACGCGTATGAAACGGTTACGTCGCGCCTGCATCCCGGCGCGGTGATCCTGCTGCACTCCGTTTCAAGCGACAACGCCGCCGCGCTCGGCAGGATCATCGACGAGGCGCGAGCACAGGGGTATGAGTTCCGCAGCCTTGAGGAACTGCCGTAAATGCGAAAATAACGCGGCGGTCTGTCTGCGGATATTTGCGGATGTCGGATATCGGGGATCGTGCAGAAACCGCGGCTCAAATCATAAAATATACTCTGCGAAGTCGGAAAACAAAAACAATATAACAGATAAGCAAAGTTCACGGAATCTGCGAAACCCGATACCCGAAAAACAGATTTGAGGGACGCTGAGCGCCCCTCAAATCTGTTTTTACGCTATACATTTTACATTGCCGAAAGAATATCCTTTGTGATCTTGTCGAGCTTCGCGGCGATGCGCAGGATCGAGCGCGCGTCGGCGGCCTTTGTTTTGCCGTCGGCGTTGATATCCGCGGCTTTGCCGTACGCGCCGTCAAGCGTTTCAAGCTTTGCGGATGCGCGAAGCGCCTTTCTCGCGTCGGACGCGCCGACCTTGCCGTCACCATCCGTATCGCCGGGGACGACGACCGTAAACTCCGCGCCGTCAGTGCTTTTGACGATACAGCCGGTGCCGACTTTTTTGCCCGCGTCAAGCTCTTTGCCGTCCGCGCCGAGAACCGTCACGCCGTCGCCGAGAAGGGCTTTCAGCTCGTCGGGCGACTGCCCGGGCTGGATCGTGACCTGCTTTTTCTCCGCGTTCACGACCGCCTTTTCCGGGTCTTTGGATTCAAGATCCTTTGTCGGGACGGGGTCGGTCGCGGTAGGCGGTTCCGTCGCGGTCGGGACTTCTGTTGTGGTGGGCGCATCCGTTGTTATGGGGGCTTCCGTTGTGGTCGGGGCTTCCGTCGCAGTCGGGGTTTCCGTCGCAGTCGGGGTTTCCGTCGCGGTGGGGGTTTCTGTTGTTCCCGGTTCGGACGGTTCTTCTGACTGCGGCAGACCGAGATCGGATTCATCGATATAATAAAACTTCATCTCGTCCTTTGAATTATCTTCCGGTACATACTGAAGCAGCAGCCCGTGAGAAGTACAGAACAATTCGTTGAATTCGATATCATCGAACGTAAGATACTCATGCCAATCGAATGAACAGTTCAAGATCAGCATCCCGTAAGAATTATAAAAATAGATGTAGTCATTTGTCTGGTCAAAGGATGTTATGCAGCCGGGAAGCGTTATGGATTCTATTAGATCCAATTCGGCGTTATACAGATGGAGAACGGAAATATCGTCGCCCTTGTGTTGAACTATACTTATTTCTTTATATTGAGATTCTTTGTCGTTCCAAAGAATGACATCGGCGTTTCCGTCTTCGTCATAGATCACACGGCTCGTCTGCACATCCTTGAACGTCGCATGATACGGGTATTCGTATAGTTTTCTCTTGTAGTCACCGCGGATCAGCTCATATGTATAAGGGAACGAGTTATAACTGAAATAGTCGTCATCATTCTCTTCATTATTAAGTATATCCAAACAGCTTTGATTTTCCGCCGCATCCATTTGATATATTAAATATGCAAAATTTTTATACTCGCCGGATATACCTCCGCCATTATTAAGATCCAGACGAATCAAAATCGAGTTTTCTGTGGTAGTATCAATTTCAAAGGATATTTCTCTGCAGTACGGATATTTTTCGACCGTTTTCATAAGCTCGTCGTCTGCGGTGATATTGAATTCTTCAAACGTCTTAAAGTCTTTTGTGATCAACCCGATCGGTATCTTGCTTCCGACGGTTAGGTTTTCTGGGTTAGCATAGTTGTAAGTATCATAATAATTGGGTTCAAATGGTGAAAACGTCAAATTCAAATAATACCATTCTCCAAACCGTTGTATTTCTACGAAACTCCCATAACCGTTCGAAATAAGAGAGCCTAGAAATGGAAGTGAGCCGCATAAGCTGTAGTTTTCAAAATCCGAGGTGCTGACAAAATACAAGTTATCCATTGCATAGATCGAAAAATAACAGTCATGATTTTCGTCTACCGTACAGCAAGATGGGCCAACGCAAAAATCTTCGCCAATTTCCAGTCCAAGTTTTTTGGCGATATCGGAGATTTTCTGAGAACGTATGCGACCGTCCTTGAATACGGCGACCCCGCAACCTATGCCCTTGCGATCCGTAATCAAATAATAAAAATTATCATCATGAACTATATGGTATATGCTTTCCCGCAGTGAATAATAATTAACATAGTTTTTATTATCCGAACCCAACCACGACTCTTCCCATTCCGATTCAGAAAACGCAACCTTAGAAAAGTCGGTTTCCGTCAGCTTACGATTGACGTAAAAATGAGTCTCAGCGCCGGAAAAAGCGCCGTTGCCGGACCGGAGCTCGATTTTTTGATACTCCTTTTCGCTTCCGGAATAATATAGGTCCTTCAGTGCTCTGCAACCCGCAAACGCGTTTTTACCGATATCAGAAAGACTTGCAGGAAGAAAGATCTCCGTCAGAGACGAGCACCCCTCAAAGGCATTTGCGTCGATTTCTTTCACTCCCTGCAAAATAACGACGGCTTCAAGATTCTTACACCCGAAAAACGCGTCGGCTGCGATTCTTTCCACCCCGATCGGGACGGTAAATGTGCTGGCTTCACACCCTGCGGGATAGGCAATCAATGCACTTTTATCTGCAGATAACAAAAAGTCTGCCTCATTTGGCCATTCAGAATGATAAAAATTCTGATTATCCGAGTCCACACGGATTCTCTTAAGCTCGCTGCAGCCGATAAACGCTCCTGCGCCGACAGATTTCACATTTTCGGACAGAAAAACTTCCGAGAAACCGCTGCAGTCCGCAAAAGCGAAGTTGCCGATGCTTTCAACGCTCTCCGGAAGCTGAAAATCTTCTTCGTCAAACGTGCAGCCCGCAAAAAGCCCGTTCCCGATCGCGGTGATCCCCTCGCCGATTTTGACGTCTTTTATTTCGTCGAGATATTCTCCGAACGGGGCGAATGATTTTCCGGCGGAGTACTTATAATTCTTCGTCGCGCCGGAGCCCTCAAGCGTTAATAGACCGTGATAGTCCAGCTTCCATTTGACGTTACCGCCGTCCGCTCCGCAGTCGCCGGATGCAATTATGCCATCTTTACATTGTGGATTTATAATAATTGCATCGGGTTCTTTAATACCTTCAATATTGTGATCAAGTACGCAAAACCGAAGCTCTGCCTCCGGGATGTTCTCTTTGAGAACTTTTAAGCGAAATGTCCCCAAAAAAATTGTTTTCTCGAGATTCGCTTCGTTTAATAGGATGCTGATGGTTGCCTGATTCTCATCGATTGGTCCACATTCTGCGGTAGGAATGGAAGATTCCTGTCCGTTATATTCATATGTTGCGGCATTCCATTCCATCACAAATGTTCCGCAATAAAATCCGACCGCGTTATCAAGATACGCCTTGACCTCCATTGTCTTCCCGGCGATGCATTTCTCCGGGGCTTCCAGCCGCAGCGCAGGCTCGTCCGCGGCAGATACAGAGATTCCGCTCAACGGAACCGCTGCGGTAAGAATCACCGCCGCCATCAAAAAAGCCAAAATCTTTTGTGTAATCTTCATTAATAACCGACCTCCGAAAAATACTTCTGATTCTTTTATAACACGCTGAAAAAAATTTTTCAAGATGGGAAATTCGCAATCCGGATAAACTGTATGGTTTCTTTGCGTGAACGGTAGTTTTTTTACGATTTTTTTTATCCCGTCTTTTCAGCCGGAGCATACTGCGTTCTTTTTTGCGGAACAGAAAAGATCCCGTCGGAAAACGGGATCCTTCCTGATATCATTATAACACGGTTCAAACAGACATGAAAGGACGCATTCTATTTATCCGCGTCATCAGCCGAACAGCCGTTTGAGGAAATACAGAATGTTGTGGAAGAAGCGGACGATGGCGCCGCCGAACCCGGTGTGGTATTTACCGCAGTAATTGCAGGGAACGGCGCCCTCCGCGCCTTCGTGCACCAGATCGACCACGACGTCTTTTTCGTTCAGCGCGTAATCCGTCGCGGCGATCACGAGATACCGCGGATCCTTGCCCTCATTGTGCATCTGCGCGAGAAGCCCGACCAGATCGACGGTTACGGAAAAGCCGTTGTCGCCGGTGCGCGTCACGTTGAAAAACTCCCCTGCGCAAATGTTCATTCCGGTGAGATTGCTGTAAGACAGCTCCGCGTCCTGCTGTTCCATCGCGCCGAACAGGCCGAAGCCCGCCAGCGCCGTCTTATCTTCAACAGTGAAATTCAGGGTGTTTCCGTCCGCGCCGATGTTATATTTGACCGTCGGCACGTCCGCGTCGCAGCGCACGTTGAAGGAAAAGCTCTGCTCGCCCTCGCCGCCGAGCGGCGTCGCGTATACCGTGCAGGTATAGGTCTCGCCGTCCTTCAGGATCGCCTTGCCGTTCTCATCGGCGACGGGGATCGTGGGCAGCGGATCCATTTCCAGCTCGGGATAGAAGAAGGTCTGCGCGGAGACAAGATAGAAGGATTTTCTCGCCTGATCGACGTTTTTCTCAAACAGAACGCGTCCGCTTCTGTCTTTCAGCTCATACCGCAGAGCGCTGTTTTTGGAAAGGTCCGTCAGCGTAATGAACTGATTCGAAAACTCGCTGACGGGAGAGACCGCGACTCTGTCCCAATCGACGGAGGGCAGCGATCCCGTTTCGGGCGCGGGTCCGAAGGGATCGACGCCGAGGATCGCGTTGAGATCCGTGCCGCCGACGAGGTGCATGTCGCGGATCAGCGTAACCTTATCCCAATCGCCGTAAAAGCTCAGATAAGGCAGGCCGAGATCGGAACCGCTCGTCTCGTCCGCCGTCAGGCGGATAAATCCGTCGAGGAACAGTCCCTGCGTCGCGCCGACGGATTCCGCGTAAGCGCCGAACGCCTCATTCGCGCTCACCGTGACCGTAACGCTCGCGCTGCCGTTCGCGGGAACCGTAAGCGTTTGACCGACCGCGTCGCCGCCGAAGACGACGAACGCGCCGCTGCCGAGCAGGTCGACGGAGTTTTCCTTAAAGTATACGCCGGTATCGGTGCCGAACGCGTCCTGCGCGAGGGCGTTCGCCGAGAGCGCATATGTCAGAGGCGCGCCGGTGAGGTTTGTGACTGTAAATGTAAAACTCTTCGCCGTTTTGTCAATGCCGTCGCCCAGCTCCGCCTTCGGCCTGTCGCTGCCTTCAACCGTAAGATACGCCTTCGCATTGATCGCGTTTCCGATGTTCGCAACGCCCGCGCCCTGCTTGAGCGGAGAATAATAACCGTTTTCGTCGGTCATCGGCGTCGCCGTGTTCATCAGAAGCGTTTCGGTCAGCGCCGCGAGGGAGAGCTCCGTCTGCGGCGCGCCGACGCCGCTCAGATACTGCCGCAGCAGCGCCGCCATGCCGGAAAGCTGCGGCGTCGCCATCGATGTGCCGTCCATTTTTTCATAACCGCCGCCGGGGATGGACGAATAGACGTTTCCGCCGACCGCCGCGATCTCGGGCTTCAGCTTCAGCTCGCTCGTGGGTCCCCACGACGAGAAGCTGCTGACCCCCGTGATCATTTTCGCGTCGTAAACGAAGGACATCGTTTTTTTCGAGGCGGCCTTCAGGAACTCGCCGTCCGCCTTCGAGATAAAGAACACCGGGATCGGTTCGGCATCGACGAAGATCACATACGGCGCGACCAACGCTCCGTTCGTATTGTTGTAAACCGCCATCGCCTTCGCGCCCGCAGCGGACGCCGCGTTCGCTTTTTCGGTAAAGGTCATCGGTTGATTATCCTCATTCATGCCGCCGCGGCTGACAAGAGCGATCTTCCCGTCGAGACGACGGCCTTCAAAATCGCTTTTGCCGCCGAATCCGCAATCGACGTAAGCGAAGCTGCCTTCGCCGAGCCCGCGCACGGAAAGCGAGATAATGTTTTCGTCTTTATCGGTATGGATCCCGTCCGTGAACGGAATCGTCCGCCCGTTCACGAGGATCGCATCCGCGAGGTAATTGTTGACGCTCGCGACGGAAATCGCACCGGCGTAGGTCGAGGGATCCGCGACAAGAGAAATCGTCGGATCGTTTGTCGGCGCGTCCGTTCCGTTGCCCGGCGCCATGCCCGAATTGCCTGCCGCCGCCGCGACCGTAACGCCGCGTTCGCGCAGACGGTCGTATACCGCCGCCGTCGTCTCGTTGGGATAGTCAAAGAATCCGCCGTCCGCGCCGAGGCTCATATTGACCACGTCCGCGCCGAGGATCGCGGCGTCCTCCAGCGCGGCGAGGATCGACTCGTCGTCCGCCCCGCCGGTCTCATCGTCGAAAATTTTCATCACGGCGAGCTGCGCGTCAGGCGCGGCGCCGATCATTTCCGCAGTGGCGTCCGCCGCGGCGATGCCCGCGACGTGCGTGCCGTGCCCGACGGAGTCGCTGACGTCCGTTTTCTTCGCGACATAGTTGAACACAAAGGGGATCTTGTCGCTTCTGTAAACGTTGGCTGCTTTCGCGCCGCTCTGCTCCGCCTTCAGCGTTTCCGCGGCAAACAGCGACCGCATTCTCGCCGAGGTGTATTTCGGCGCTTCGCGCACGCTGTCGGTCACGGCAAACGCCTCATGGGAGCTGTCGATGCCGGTATCGAGGACCGCGATCAACTGCCCCTTGCCGGTATAGCCCGCCGCGCGCGCCGTATCCGTGCCGACAAAATTCTGCGAAAGGTCATTGCCGTATCCGTCCGCGTCCAGCGGATAATACGTGCGGGCGACGAACGCCTCGCGCACGCCGTCCATTTCGCGGATCTCATCAAGATACGCATACGGCGCGGTGACCGCGAAACCGTTCAGCAGCACGTCGAAATCATAACCGAATTCCACGCTGTTTTTTCTCGGCGCGGCTTTCCCGCCCGCCGGAACGGCGCTGCCGTCCAGCGCCTCGATCTCCGCCTTGACTTCCTCGCGAAGGAGCTCCGCAGAAATAAGCGCGGGCGCTCTTTTCCCGCCGGAACCGCCGTCTGCCGCGCCGTCCTCCAGCGCGACGATCATTTTGACAGGCTCGTCGCGATCAAAGGTCTGCGAAACAAGCCCGCCGTTTTCCGTAACCCGGTTTTTCAGGCGGTTCAGCGCGTTCTCATGCGCGAGCGCCTCGATCGATATTTTTTCTTCGGCGGTTTCCGCGGCAAAGACCGCCGGAGAAAACGCCGTCAGGAACAGAATCGCCGCCGTCAGCACGGCAAACGTTTTCAATACTGCTCTGCGAGTCATAAAAAAACCTCCTGCCCATATTTTTCCGTTTAAAGTATAACATATAATGTTTGCATAAATGTTGCGAAACAGGAATAATATATAAAAAATTACGCTGTTTTGTCATTCTTCCCGAAATTCCGGTCGAAAAAGCCGCCCGTGTTTTTCTTCTTCGTTTCTTTTCTTGACCGAAAAGTATTGATTCTTTCCGCGAAATCGTCTATAATGTCATATATTATTTTGCGGAGAATATATGGAGGTAAGATTATGACAGATCAGGAAATGCTGAATGTGATCCGCGAGACGGTCTGCTCGTTTGTGGCGATCGATCCGGAAAAGATCACGGGTGATACGAACATCCGCACCGATCTCGGCATGAACTCGCTGGAGCTCGTGAATCTGGCGGTCGCGATCGAGGACGCGTTCGACGCCGAGATCCCCGACCGCGAGGTCACCGGGATCGAGACGGTGGACGACGTGATCCGCATCATCAAAGAATATCAGGAGTGATTCCCGCTCCGACAGCGGGACCCCCGGCCCATGCGGCCCGAACAAGCCTCACCGACAATGAAAACAAGCCTTTTCTCAGATCGTGTTTTTTATAAAAAACTGTTTCGTCTGACGCTGCCCATCGCTTTTCAGAGCCTGATGCTCGCGGCGGTGGCGGCGGCGGACGCCGTGATGCTGGGCAGGCTGGACCAGAATTCCATGGCCGCGGTGTCCCTCGCGTCGCAGATCCAGTTCGTGCAGAATATGGCGCTCTATGCGATCACCAGCGCGATCGCGATCCTCGGCGCGCAGTATTGGGGCAAGGGCGACAAAAAAACCGTCGACGACGTCTTCTCCATGAGCCTTCGGCTCGCGGGGGCGGTGTCGCTTATTTTTTTCGCCGCGTGCGTGTTCTTCCCGACGGCGCTGATGCATCTGTTCGCGAAGGATCCCGCGCTGATCGAAATCGGCGCGGGATATCTGAAGATCGCAGGGTGGTCATATCTTCTCACCGGCATATCGCAATGCTACCTTGCCGTGATGAAGGTCTCCGAGAAGGCGGTCGCGAGCGCGGTGATCAGCGCGGGCGCGGTCGTTCTGAATATCGCGCTGAACGCGGTGTTTATTTTCGGGCTGTTCTCCCTTCCGTCGCTCGGCGCGAACGGCGCGGCGCTGGCGACGCTGATCTCGCGGATCGTCGAGCTGATCGCCGCGGTGGGCGTCTCGCTTCGGCGGGATTTCATCTCCCCGAAGCTCTCGGCGCTTCTTCGCCGCAACAGAGCGCTTGCGCGGGATTACGCAAAATGCGCGCTGCCGATTCTGGGCGGCGCGACGTTCTGGGGCGTCGGTTTTACGACATACACCGCGATCATGGGGCATATGGGCGCGGACGCGGCCGCCGCAAATTCCGTCGCGGCCGTGGTGCGCGATCTGATGTGCTGCCTGACGGACGGCGTCGCCGCCGCGGCGTGCATCATGGTCGGCAACGAGCTCGGCGCGGGCAGGCTTGAAAAAGGCAGGCTTTACGGCGAGCGGCTTTCAAAGCTCTCCGTGCTGATCGGCGTTTTCTCGACGGCGCTGGTCCTCGCTGTCACGCCCGCGGTGGTCGCTTATATGAAGCTCACCGACGAGGCTCGGAAATACCTTGTCGGAATTATGATCGTGATGGCGGTCTATATGATCGGCAGGGCGGTCAACACCGTCGTGATCAACGGCGTTTTCGCGGCGGGCGGCGACACGTTATTCGATATGTATTCGCTCGCCGTCTGTATGTGGGGGCTGGCGATCCCCCTCGCCGCGCTCGGCGCGTTCGTTTTTCACTGGCCGGTCGTGGTCGTGTATATCTTCACCTGCGCCGACGAGGTGGGCAAGCTGCCGTGGGTGTACGCGCATTATAAGAAGTATAAGTGGGTGAAGGATCTGACGAGAAACTCCTGATTTGTCTGTATGAAAGGCAATAGGCAGCAGGCAATAGGCATTAGGTAATGACCGAGGCGCACAGCGTATATTTGACAGAGCTATTGCCTAATGCCCAATGCCTAATGCCTGTATATTCTGAATTGCCGGGGCGCTTGTGCCCCGGCAATTCAGAATTTATAACAATACTCAGCTATCGCGATAAAATACACGGTCAGACCGGCATCGATAAAAACGTGGAACAGGCAGTGGAAATATTTCCGCTTTTTGCCGAGCCCCATCAGCGCAGCGCCGGTCAGCAGAAACGCGCTGCCGAGCAGCAGAGCGCGGAACGCCCCCTTCGGCAGCGTTTTGTATGCGCCGCCGCCCGCGACAGCGCACACCGCGGCGGTCGCGATATACAGCGCCATGCGCGCCGTTTTCGTTTTTTCAAAATCGGCGAGCGCGCAGACAAGTCCCGCGACGGCGCCTGCCCACGCGCAGACGATCATCGTGATCGCGGGCCCCTTTCCCACGGTGTCGACCACCGCCGGCACGGTCCCGGTGGCGGTCCCCGCCACGGCGAAAAAGATCGCGCAGTGGTCGCAAAGTCGCAGAACGCGCTTCCCGTACCCGGGCCGCGCCGCGTGATACGCCGTCGAGATCAGGAACGTCAGCGCCGTGCCCAGCAGATACAGCGACGCGCAGACAACGCGCATCGTATCGACGGCGCGGACCGCGGGCGCAAGACAGTTTACGGCGATAAAACCGCAGAGAACGAGCCCCGCGGCGTGCGTCAGCGTATTCAGGATCTCCTCATCCCGCTCGTATTCAACGAGAGGGATATCCGCATATTTTCTCATCATAAGTATACTTTATCAGACATTTTCCGCGCTTTCAATCCCTTTTCGCAATAATCCGCGTTCCGCGCGGAAATTTTTCGGATATTCTTTCCAGAAACCGCGATAGAGACTTGAAAAATCAAAAAAACATGATATAATAACATACGGTAAAAAAATATTTATTAAAAAGGAGATTTTCGCTATGCCTAAAGTAGTATGTCCCTGGAATCTGATTACCGATTTCGTGACCGACGCGTTCGTCGGCTACGGCGTACCGAGAGAAGAAGCCGAGATGTGCACCGACGTGCTGCTCGAGTCCGACAAGCGCGGCATCGAGAGCCACGGCTGCAACCGCTTCAAACCCGTCTATCTTGACAGGATCAAGGCGGGCATCCAGTTCCCCACCACGAATTTTGAGATCCTCAAAGAGACCGAGACCACCGCGGTCGTCGACGGCCACAACGGCATGGGTCAGGTCATCGGCACCAAAGCCATGAGAATGGCGATCGAAAAGGCGAAGAAATACGGCATGGGCATGGTCGTCGTCCGCAATTCCTGCCATTACGGCATCGCGGGCTACTACACCTCCATGGCGACCGAGAACGGCTGCATCGGCCTGACCGGCACCAACGCCCGTCCCTCCGTCGCGCCGACCTTCGGCGTTGAGGGCATGTTCGGCACCAACCCGCTCACGCTAGGCGTTCCCACCGACGAGAAGTTCGACTTCAACATCGACTGCGCCACCTCCATCACCCAGAACGGCAAGATCGAGTATTACGCGCGCATCGGCGAAGACGTGCATCCCGGCACCGTCATCGACATCGACGGCAACCCCGTGGAAGGCGATTCCGGCGTCGCGCTCAAGAAGATCCGCAACGGCACAGCCGCGCTGACCACCCTCGGCGGCATCGGCGAATCCCTCGGCGGATACAAGGGCTACGGCTACGCTCTGTTCGTTGAGCTGCTTTCCGCTGTTCTGCAGGACGGCGCTTACGGCAAGGATCTGGACGGCAAGGACGAGAACGGCAACATCAGGCCCTATCATCTGGGCCATTTCTTCATCGCCATCGACACCGACCATTTCCTGGGTGAAGACATCTGCCGCAAGAAAGCCGGCGACATCATCCGCGGTATCCGCGCCTCCAAGAAGGCTCCCGGCGCGGAGAGAATTTATTCCGCCGGCGAGAAAGAGTACGAGATCTGGAAGTCCCGCGAGGGTTCCGGCGTGCCGATCAACGAGTCCGTTCAGGGCGAGATCAACGCCGTCAGAGACGAGCTCGGCCTTGATTACGTCTTCCCGTGGGAAGAAGGCTACAAGCCCTATCCCGAGACGAAGAAGATCACGGCGCATATAGAAAATTTATAAGTCCCGAGTTCCGAGTCCCGAGTCCCGAGGCGAAAGATCCGAGCCGCGGGATCCGGGGATCGCGAATCCGATTATCAACGAATAGGAGAAATATTATGGATTACAGAAAAGAATCTCTCAGACTTCACGGCGAGTGGAAGGGCAAGGTCGAAGTCATCGCCCGCGCGAAGGTCGACAGCAAGGACGCGCTCTCCCTTGCTTACACCCCCGGCGTTGCAGAGCCCTGCCTTGAGATCCAGAAGGATTACAACAAGAGCTGGGAGCTGACCCGCCGCTGGAACATGGTCGCGGTCGTCACCGACGGCACCGCGGTGCTCGGTCTGGGCGACATCGGCCCCGAGGCCGGCATGCCCGTTATGGAAGGCAAATGCGTTCTGTTCAAGGAATTCGGCGGCGTTGACGCCTTCCCTCTCTGCGTCAGGACCAAGGACGTAGATGAGATCGTCGACATCGTCTACAAGATCAGCGGCTCCTTCGGCGGCGTCAACCTTGAGGATATCTCCGCCCCCCGCTGCTTCGAGATCGAGAAGAAGCTCAAAGAGAAGTGCGATATCCCGATCTTCCACGACGACCAGCACGGCACCGCCGTCGTCTGCTCTGCGGCGCTCATCAACGCCATGAAGCTCACCGGCAGAACGCTCGGCGAATGCAAGGCGGTCATCAACGGCGCGGGCTCCGCCGGCGTCGCGATCGCGAAGCTGCTCATGTCCCTCGGTCTTAAGGACGTCATTCTCTGCGACCGCACCGGCGCGATCTATGAGGGCAGAGAAAAGCTCAACCCCTTTAAAGAGGAACTTGCGAAGGTCACCAACCGCGGCATGACCAAGGGCACCCTTGCCGACGCGATCAAGGGCACCGATATCTTCATCGGCGTCTCCGCTCCCGGCGTGCTCACGCAGGATATGATCCGCACCATGAATCCCGATCCGCTCGTGTTCCCGATGGCGAACCCGACGCCCGAGATCATGCCCGACGAGGCGAAGGCCGCGGGCGCGGCGATCGTCGGCACCGGCAGAAGCGACTTCCCGAACCAGATCAACAACGTGCTCTGCTTCCCGGCGCTGTTCCGCGGCGCGCTGGACGTGAGAGCCAGCGACATCACCGAGAACATGAAGATCGCCGCCGCGTACGCGATCGCGTCTCTCGTTCCCGACGATAAACTCAGCCCCGAGTTCATTATGCCCGAGGCGTTCGATCCCCGCATCCGCGAGACCGTCGCCAAGGCGGTCGCCGAAGCGGCGATCAAGGACGGCGTAGCAAGGATCTGACGCCGTTCCACAGCAAACAAACAGGCGCAGAACACCGCTCCTCAAAGAAGCAGGCTCCGCGCCTCTTTTGCGGCAAGACGCCGCATATAAAACAATAAACTACGAATAATAATAATTGGAGGTTAAATAAAGATGAAGAACTATTTTGATTTGAACGGACAGGTCGCGATCATTACGGGCAGCTCCACGGGTCTGGGCGTACAGATGGCGAGGGCGCTCGCGAACCAGGGCGCGAAGATCGTCGCCGCCGCCCGCCGCGAGGAGCGGATCAAAGCGGTCGCCGCCGAGATCGAGAGAGATTTCGGCGTGGAGACCCTTGCCATCCGCTGCGACATCACCGACACCGAAGGCGTTAACGCGATGGTCGATCAGGTCCTGGAAAAATTCGGCAGGATCGACATCCTGATCAACAACGCCGGCACCGGCGCGGTCGCCCCCGCCGAGGATATCACCGACGAGCAGTTCCACGATGAGATGAACATCGACCTGTTCGGCACCTTCCGCGTGGCGCGCGCCGTCGCAAAGAAGGCGATGATCCCCGCGCAGTACGGCAGGATCATCAACATCGCTTCGATGTACGGTCTTGTCGGCAACAAGATCGCCGGTTCCTCGCCCTATCACGCGGCGAAGGGCGGCGTCATCAACCTGACGCGCGCGCTTGCCGCCGAGTGGGGCAAATACAAGATCACGGTCAACTCGATCTGCCCGGGTTATTTCTATACGGATCTTACCCGCGACACGCTGAATTCCGATTTCTTCCAGCAGAACGCGAAGACCATGATCCCCGAGGAGCGCTACGGAGAAGAGGGCGAGCTTGATACTGCCACGCTGTTCCTTGCCTCCCCGAATTCCGCTTACGTGACCGGCGTGAACCTTGCCGTCGACGGCGGGTATACGTGTATGTAAGGGATGAGGGATGAGCGATGAGGGATGAGATACAAGATATAAGAGATTAGAGATGAGAGATAAGAACCGTATTCTGAGTCTCGAATCCTTCCCGAATCCCGAAGCCATCCCACCTCCGCCTTTTTTAAACCGTATAAAACGCGACGGGCTGCCGACCGGCAGCCCGCTGTTTTTTGTATTATATTCAGCCTGACAGAAGCCAGTCGATCAGGCTTTCGGATCGGATGCCGTCATAAGTGGAATCGAGACCGGGGTCGAGCGAGAGGATCATCTTCGGGTAATTATCCTTGATTTTCTGCAGCGGGGCGAGCTCTCTTTTCCGCACGTCCTCGCTCTGCATGGATTCCGTTACCTGAATATAGAGCTTTTCGTCTGACTTCGTCGCAATAAAATCTATCTCGGCGCTGCCGAGCTTTCCGATCGCGGCGTCGTACCCGCGGCGAAGGAGGTCGAAATAAACGACGTTTTCCAGCGCGTGCCCGCTGTCGCGGTTCCGGAAGCCGAGAAGATAATTCCGCAGGCCGATATCAACGATATAGTATTTCCCGAGCGTGCGCAGGTATTCCTTCCCCTTGATATCGAACCGTTTGATCTCATAAAACAGATAGCTTTCCGTCAGCGTGTTTACATAGGTCTGAACGGTATGCGTGCTCGGTGCGCCTTTTCTGTTTTCGTCGGCCAGAAGCCCTTCGTTTGCCAGCGTATTGCCGATCGAAGCGGCGGAGACGTTGGAGCCGATATTGTCGGCAAGAAACAGAATGATTTTTCGCAGCAGCGCCGGATCGGCAATCTTCTGCCGTCTCCGGCGCGCCTCTCTTTCCAGAATATCCCGCATTACGACGGTGGAATAAATTCCGTCGAGCAGCGCGAGGGCTTTTTCCTGATCCAGCCCGACGTCCGCAATTCCCGGCATCCCGCCGATGCGCATATACGCGTCGAAGACCTCCCGCGGCGAGTAACCGGCGCCGGTTTTGTCGATGATCTCTTTGCGCGTACCTCCGAGGGCGCTTTTTGTTTCCCGCAGCTCGAACCCGTGGAAATCCAGAAATTCCCGGAACGAGAGCGGCAGCATCCGGATCTCAACGCATCTGCCGGACAGATAGGTGGAATATTCGGAGGAGAGCAGATACGCGTTCGACCCGGTGACGTAAATATCGCAGTCGAGATCGACGCGAAGCGCGTTGACCGCATTTTCCCACGCGTTGATCCGCTGGATCTCGTCAAAGAACAGATACATCCGCTTTCCCGGCACGACGCGGGCTTTGACGTAACGGTACACGTCGTCCGACGACAGATCCTTGAACTCGAACGACTCGAAATTCATTTCAACGATCTGCTCGGGCAGAACGCCGGTCTGCTTCAGATGCGCCGCCATCAGCTTTAAAAGACTGGATTTGCCGCAGCGCCGGATCCCCGTGACGACCTTGACCGGTTCGGTGTCCCGGAAGCCGATCAGCTTATTTAAATAGATATCCCTGTTTTTCAGTTGTTGAGCTTGTATCATCATACATCCCTCCGTCGGTTAAATCATAGCATAAACTTATAAATAAATCAAGTTTTTGCAATCAATTGCAAAAACTTTTAAAATTTCAAAGTTTTTGCTGCGTTTTTTGTTGGGGAAATCGCCTCGTGTGGAAATTTTTCGTTATAGAAATCATATCAATGGTTCGTTGTTTTGCAAGAACATAACCGATAAACCGTTATATAAACGGTTTAAGCAGGTTAAACTGTCGCATATCGGCACATATAATATCTGTGTAATACGATTATATTCATTGTTTCACGATTACAGAGGGATTATATGGACGCAGAAAAAGTAGGAGCAAGGATCCGAGAATGCAGAAAAAGAGCCGGGATCACGCAGGAAAAGCTCGGCGAGGCGGTCGGGCTGTCAACAAATCATATATCCGCGATCGAACGCGGTGTCAATATGCCGCGGGTGGATAAGCTCGTGGAAATGATGAACGTGATGAAATGCACGGCGGATGAGATCTTTATCGACGTTCTTGACGCGGGCTATAAAAGAAAGGCGTCGATTCTGGAAGATAAACTCAACAATCTGCCCGGCGAAGAACGTCGAAAAATACTCAATGTCGTGGAAGTAATGATCGATTCCGCGAAAAAATAAAAATTTTCGATCTCAAAGCCAAAAAGCGACTGTTTTCGACAGCCGCTTTGCTTATACTGTAGATGTAATCGTTAAACAATTAGTTTGACGATGCCGGCGGGGTTTCGCGGCCGAAGGTCACGAAACCTTGAGCCGAAGCCGAAGCTTATCGCTGATCATGGCGATAAACTCGCTGTTCGTGGGCTTGCCGCGCGCGCTCTGGATCGTGTAACCGAAGTAGGAGCTGAGAACGTCCACGTCGCCTCTGTCCCACGCGACCTCGATCGCGTGGCGAATGGCCCTCTCCACGCGGGACGCGGTGGTTTTATACATCTTCGCAACGGTGGGATAGAGCACCTTCGTTACCGAGCCCATCATGTCGGGCGAGTCCACGGACATAATGATCGCGCTGCGCAGATACTGATAACCCTTGATATGGGCGGGAACGCCGATCTGGTGCATAATGTCGGAAACGACGAGCTCCAGGTCGCGCGTTTCATTTTTATTGATCGGGATGATCCCCGTCCGGTTCATCCTGCCCGTAAAGCGCAGGATCCGTTCCGCTAAAAGAGCGATATTGATCGGCTTGATAAAATAATAATCCGCTCCGGCGTCAAGCACCTCCTGCTCGAAATCCGGATCGTCCACGCCCGATAAAAGGAAGATGATCGGGCGTTTTTTCAGTTCCGTGCTGCCGAGGATCTTGAGTACGCCCAGCGCGTCGATGCGCGCCATGAACGCGTCCATCAGAACCACGTCCGGCTTGAGATTTTTGATCGCGTTGATGACCTCGCTGCCGTCCTTCGGAACCGTGCAGACCTCATAGCCGTAGGTGCGCAGCGTTGACGCGCATTCCGTGCCGAATCCGTTTCCCTCCTCCGCAAGGAGGATTTTTAACTGACCTGTCATTTTGAATCGTCCTTTCTTTTTCAGGCGGCTCCGCACGGCCGTAATGATGCGACGCCGCCCTGTTTTTCTGTCATATTATACCATTAATGGTATAATTTGGCAATATATTTCAAAGAAAAAATGGCAGAAAATGCCATTTTCTATCTATTTCACAAAATCAGTCGAGGTTGTTCTGTCAGATTTAATAATTCGTGTGTCGTCCGCTGTCGTTTTGCCACGGATGATTGACTTTTCCTTCCGATTTTCATACAATGGAAGAAAAACGAAACGGAGTGTCAGGAATGGATTTCCCGAAACAGTATATCTGCGCCGGCGGCGCGATGAATTCTTACCGGCATTTTGTGCCCGCGCCGTATTTCCGCAAGGCGTTTTTCACCGATACCGCCGATTGCCGCATCCGCGTCACGGGGCTCGGCTTTTACCGGTTCTGGATCAATGGGACGGAGCTGACGAAGGGGCTCTGCGCGCCGTATATCTCAAACCCCGACGATCTCGTCTATTTCGACGAATACGATCTGTCGCCCTATATTATTTTAAATGAAAAGAACGTGCTGGGCTTTCAGCTCGGCAACGGGATGCAGAACGCGCCGGGCGGCAGCATCTGGGATTTCGATCAGGCGAAATTCCGCGCCGCGCCGAAGCTCGCGTTTCTGATGCAGCAGGGCGAGCGCATTCAGGTGTTCTCCGGCAGGAGCGTAAAGACCGCGCCCTCGCCGCTGTATTTCGACGATCTGCGGGCGGGCGTGCGGTACGACGCGCGAAGGGAGATCCCCGGCTGGAACCTGCCGGACTTTGACGACAGCGGCTGGGCGGACGCCGAGCTCTGCGAATCGCCGCGGGGCGAAGAGCGCATCTGCGAGGCGGAGCCGATTCTGCCCGAATACGAGGTGAAGCCGGTCTCTGTGCGCAGGGGCTCGATCAAGCCGTACCGGCCCCGCGGCGACGTGCCGAAGGTCGACGTGCCCGAGGACGCGGCGGACGGCAGAGAGGGCTATATTTACGACTTCGGCAAGAACAACGCGGGGATCGTGCGCCTGAAGATCAGCGGCAGACCCGGGCAGCGCGTGGTGCTGCAGTTCGCGGAGCTCTGCGAGGGCGACGAGCTCAATTACGACAATATCAATTTTTATCCCGACGGTTTTTCGCAGCGGGACGTCTTTATCTGCAAGGGTGGGGAAGAGGTCTTCGAGCCCCCGTTCACCTATCACGGCTTCCGTTACTGTTTCGTGACGGGGATCGACGAAGCGCAGGCGACGCCGGAGCTGCTGACGTATCTCGTCTGCTCCTCGGCTCTTAAGACCGTGGGGCGCTTCGCCTGCTCCGACGGGACGGCGAACACGCTTTATGAAATGTGCGACGCGTCCGACCGGTCGAATTTCTATTATTTCCCCACCGACTGTCCCCACCGGGAGAAAAACGGCTGGACCGGCGACGCGGCGCTTTCCGCGGAGCATATGATCATGACCCTCGGCGCGGGAGCGAGCTTTAAGGAGTGGCTGCGCAATATCCGCAAAGCGCAGCGCGAGAGCGGCGAACTGCCGGGCATCGTCCCGACGGGCGGCTGGGGCTTTGCCTGGGGCAACGGCCCCGTATGGGACAGCGTTCTGATCCGTCTGCCGTATTATACCTATAAATATACGGGCGACAGGGAGATCCTTGCGGAAAACGCCGCGGCGATCCTGCGTTATCTGCATTACGCCTCCGAAAAGCGCAAGGCGAGCGGGCTTGTGGAATACGGCCTCGGCGACTGGTGCGCAATTGATGGAATGAAATCGACGACCGAATACACCGACAGCGTCACGATCATGGACTGCGCCGGCAAGGCGGCGGAAATGTTCGGCGCGCTCGGACAGGAAAAAGAAAAGATTTACGCCCAAACGCTTTGCGCCGAAATGCGCGAAGCGATCCGAGAGCATCTGATCGATCGGGAGCGCTGCGTCGCGGATACGGGCTGCCAGACGAGTCAGGCGATGGCGCTGTATTACGGCGTATTCGACGAAAGCGAGCGCGAAAAGGCGACGGCATATCTTGTTGATATCATTCATAAAAACGGCGACTTCATCGACTTCGGCATAATCGGCGCGCGGGTGCTCTTCCACGTGCTCAGCGACGCGGGCGAGGGCGAGCTTGCTTATAAGATGATCACCCGCCCGGAGTTCCCGTCCTACGGGGCGCTGATCGGCTTCGGGGAAACGACGATCCCCGAGAGCTTCGACCTGCCCGGCGAGGGAGGCGGCTCCCACGATCACCATATGTTCTGCGATATCAAGAACTGGTTCATCTCCCGCGTGGCGGGGCTGCGGTATAACCCCGACGGGGACGACTGCCGCCGCGTGCTGGTGAAGCCCTCGTATATTTCTTCGCTGCGCTTCGCCGAGGCGGAATACCTCTCCCCGTTCGGGAAGATCGCCGTTCGCTGGGAGCGTGTTGACGGAGAAATCCGCCTGACGCTCGACGCCCCGGAAGAGATCTCGTATGAGATCGTCCTGCCCGACGGCACCGTCCGGACGGGGAAGGGAAAATACTGATCTACCGGCAAGCCGTAAGTGTTTTCAGGCCCGAGCACAGAGATTCGAGAGTTGAGCCCATAGATTCGAGATCCGGTATTCGAGATGCGAGCGGCAAAAACTGTGCGCTTCAAAAAGCAAAAAAACAGAGATGAGACGCGCCGGATAACGCGCTGCGGTTTCCGGGACGCGTCTTTTTCTTTATGATAATTCAATTTTAAATGAACCTTTTTCTCTTCCGGGCGCTCTAATGGATGAAAACAAACGACGTCGACTGTTTTCCGAAAGGACAATTCTATGGACAGAACAACGTTTCAAAACAGAGTTCTTGCCGCCGAGCAGATGCTTTACCGGGTGTCGAAAACGCTGCTGAAGCGCGACGAGGACTGCGCCGACGCGGTGCAGGAGGCGATCCTCAAGGCGTGGTGTGCGCTGCCCCGGCTGCGGGAGGAACGGTATTTCACCACGTGGCTGACACGGATTCTCATCAACGAGTGTTATGCGATCCAGCGCCGCAACGCACGCTTCTCGGATATTGAAGCGATCCCCGAGACCGCCGCGCCGGAAAAGGAGTACTCGTCCCTTTATGAGGCGCTTGCCGCGCTGCCGGAAAAAATGCGGATCACGGTTGAGCTTCACTATATCGAGGGATATTCGGTCGAAGAGACCGCGAAGATCCTCGGCGTGCCAGCGGGTACGGTGAAAAGCAGGCTTTCGGGCGGCAGGAAACTGCTCAAAAATTTTTTGGAGGAATAGGTTATGGATAAAAATAAAAAGTACGGTTTCCCGGAAACGCCGGAGAGCTTTCACGCCGCGATCGGCCGGACGCTTTCCGCGCTGCCGGAGCCGCAGCCCGACGCAAAAGGAACCCGCAGGAGATCAAGACCGGCGAAGATCCTTCTCGCTGCCGCGGCGATCTGCGCGCTGCTTTCCGTCACGGTGTTCGCGGCGGGAAAGCTGGGATGGCTGACGCGCATCGGCAATTACGGCGTCGGCGTACAGCCGGAGCAGCCCGCGCAGAGCACGGCGGAACGGCAGAAATACGTGAAGCTCGTGTTGAATTACCTACCCGATTACGTCGTCCCGACGGACGACAACGAAAAATATCTGACGGTCACGGACGGGAAAGAGGACGCGGACGGCATTTCGATGCTGCTGTACACGGCGGACGCTGCGTCGCGGCTCGAGCTGCGCAACATCGCGTCGACGCAGCCGGTCTCACTCGGCGAGCACGAGGGCGCGATCCTTCGCTATCCCGACGTGGGCGATGACTCGAGAATCCTGCTGGTAAATTTTGAGAAAGAGGGCTACACGCTTCTGATGTACGTCAGCGAAAGGATCGGCGACGAAGACCTCGTGAAGATCGCCTCCGGCATCGAGCTGGTCGGCACCGACGACGAAAGCGAGGCGTTTCTGCCGGAGACCTATCTGAATCTCAAGCAGACCGGGGAGGAAAACGTCTTCGAGCCTTATACGCCGGAGATCGACGAGATCCCCGTCGCCGTCGCGGAAAACGGCAGCGCGGTCTACAACGGATTTTTCAATGACGGCGGGATCTGGCCGAAATTCGAGCTGACGCTGACCGGCGCGCGGATCACGGACTCAATCGACGGGCTTGACGTGAGCTGCGTTTCGGAGCATATGCTCGACTGCATCGGCGACGACGGAAAAATCCTTCCCTTCACAAAAGAGACCTGGAGCGACGGCGACGGGATCGATACGCCCATTGAGATTATCTCGACCGAGCAGATCGACCGGCGTCTGCTGCTGATCGACTTTACCGTCAAAAACGTCACCGGCGTCGACGTGGAATTCTCTCTTTTCGGCGCCGTTGGAACGACGGAGATCGGACGGAGCATTTTGGCGCAGGAAATGCTGGCAACGGAAGAATTTTATTTCTCCGACGTCAGCGCCGCCCGGTACGGGTTCATACCCCTCGGGACGGACGGCGAGATCGCCCTGACGGTCGGCTATCTCATCGACGCGGACGCAGACGTTTCCAAGCTCGTCTACTCGCTGGAAGAATACCGGGAAAACCAACCCTATTCCGAGCTGCACTTCGACCTCGGCGCGTTCTTCAGATAAACTCGTAAAATAACCACTATAGCAAGGAGTAATCTATATGAGTTACAAAAAGATTTTTATAGTTGCATTTTCGACTGTTCTTCTTTCCGCCGGTACGGTTTCCGTTTTTGTTGTTTCTGCAAAAAAAGATACAAATTCAAAACGGAACAGCAATACTGTGTTCGCTGCCGTTTCTTCAAATGAACGCATTCGAGGTGACGCTCCCGATAACGAAGAGCGGAAGTATTCCGTTGAGGATTTATCGCCGGTCACTACGAAGCACGTAAAAGAAATCAATGCGTCTGCAGCAGAGGCTGCGTACGCGCCGGCAACAGAACCGCCGGCGGAAAAAGCGATTGTTGACGAAACAAGTTCCGTTGTATATGCGGAAACGACGGTGTTCGTCACGACGCCGGAGGAATCGAAACAGAACGCCGAATATGAAGCGGAGGTTTCCCGTCAGGCGCAGGAAAAAATCGATTCCGTCATAGCTCAGTTCGGCAACAGACCTCTGCGCGACGATATTGACGTTGAAAAGATGCTCCGCTCAAAGATTACGGAACGTCAGTCTGATTTGGAATGTGTTGCAGCGGACTATGAGGAATACAAAATAGCCTCCGGAATTCAAACGGATCCGTCTTTTGAAGAGGAGATCGCAAGAATTGAAAGCGCCATTCTCGCGCAGGAGACGATTCTTGAAGATTTCCTTGCCGGACGGATTTCAAGGGAAGAAGCCCACGACAGATGTATGAGCGCCGCATTCAGCGCCCAGTTTGATATGGCGGAATAATCAAACCGACGGATCATCTAATATCGGATAATAAGAAATACAAGAACGTCCGCGGTCCGGGCTTCTCGCCCGTGCCGCGGTTTTTGTAAAAAATCTATTGATTTTTCGTTTATAACGTCATATAATAGTGTTGGTTAACCAAGTCAACCAACAGAAAAACAAGGAGGCGCAGGATATGACACAGGTAAATATGTATGAAGCAAAAACCGAGCTTTCAAAGCTCGTCCGGCTTCTTGAGACAAAGCAGGAAGACGTGATCTATCTTGCCCGCGGAGGCGTCCGCGTCGCGCAGATCACACGCATTCCGGAAAACGAAGTATCAAAAAGGATCGGCGCCGCCGTGGGAAGTATTTCGCTCCCCGTTCGCTTCGACGAAGCTTTTGATTCGCTCGACGGCGACGTTTCCGCCCTGTTCGACGGGGAGGCTTCGGAATGAACTGTCTGCTCGACACACATATCCTGATTTGGGCGCTGACGGACCATCCGGCGCTGTCGGCAAAGGCGCGGGATCTCATTTTAGATCCTTCCAACGCCGTTTATATCAGCGTTCTCTCTCTGTGGGAGATCGAGCTGAAGCATACGCTTCGGCCGACGGAGATCCCGTTTGGCGCGCAAACGATCTGGGGGTTCTGCAAGGACGCCGGGTTTGAGCTGCTTGCGTTAAAAAAAGAAAGCGTTTTCCGGCTTTCTTCTCTTTCCCGCAGGGAAGGCGCGCCGCCGCACAAGGATCCGTTCGACCGAATGCTGATCTGTCAATCCGTTTCCGAGGGAATGACGCTCCTGACGCGGGATTCAAAATTTACCGATTACGGATTGAACAATATCGTTATAGTATAAAAACGCGTCTGCCGTCGGGCAGGCGTTTATCGGATAAAACAGTATCGCCCGCGCCGCGGTTTGCGGTTTGTATAAATTCTGATTTGTTGAGATGTTTCCCGCGGTGTCGGGCACACCGGATGGTAGGGAACGACGAAATGGTCGCCCCGCACCGTGCGCAAAACAGATGATTGATGATCGGGGCAGGCACGATATCCGATCCCCGATATCCGATAACCCCGAATAAACCGGAAGCGGCGCGGCGTGAACGCCTCGCCGTTTCCGGTTTATATTCCCTGCTCGGTCCGCTTGATGATGTTATCCTGCAGTCCGCTCTCGAGCGTTACGAAATACGCGCTGAAGCCTCCGACGCGCACGATCAGGTCGCGGTGCCGCTCCGGGCATTCCTTCGCCTCGCGCAGCTCCTTCGCGTCCAGCACGTTCACCTGCAGGGTCTGCCCGCCCATTGCGAAATAGGTCTTCGCGAGAGCGATGAACGTCTCGATCCCCTTTTCGGTGTTGAACTGCGATTTCGGGAATTTCATCTGCAGCACGTTGCCGCTGGTGGCGAGATACTGGTTCGCCTTCAGCACGGAATTCAGAAGCGCGGTGGGCCCGTGAGTATCGCAACCGGGCACGGCGCCGATGCTGTCCGCCAGCGTGGAATCGTCCGCCTTTCTGCCGTTGGGCAGAGCGCAGACGCTTCTGCCGTAGCGCGCGGCGCGCTCGAAGGTGCTGCAACCGAAGCCGAATTTCCCGCCGCGGAAGGTCTGCTTCGTCTGCCCGTAGCGGTAGATATGATCGGTGATGCGCGCGTAGATCTCATCCACGTCGTCGATATCGTTGCCGAATTTGTGATAATTCAGGAAATCGGCGCGCAGCTCCTCATACCCTTCGTAATCCGCCTTCAGCGCGGCAAGAAGCTCTTCCATCGTGTATTTTTTCTCGTCGTATACGAAATGTCTGATCGCGGCGAGGGAGTCCGCCGCGTCCGGCAGACCCTCGGTCAGGATCTGCCCGTGCCCGTAGTAGGGACCGCGGTTTTTGTAGTCAAGGCCCTTTTCGATACAGCCCTGAATGACGAGCGACTGCCACGGGTTCGGCGCTTCCTTCGCGAAAATGCGCTGACATTTGTTCGACATATCCACCACGTTGTCGGTGAGATAATCCGTCTGCCGGAAAAACGCCTCCATCAGCTTCTCGAAGGTATCAAAACCCGTCGGATCGCCCGTCGCCGCGCCGAGCGTCTTGCCGCTTTTGGGGCAGGTCCCGTTGTGCAGGGCGAATTCCAGCGCCTTGATCACGCTGATCTCGCCGTCCTCAAGCCCCATGTGGGACTTGCCGAAAATGTCGATCTGATTGCAGCCGTTCATGCAGTAGAGGTGCGAATCCGACGCCGGGATGCCGAGCGCCTCGAGCGCCGGGCAGACGCATTCGTCGTTGTAGATCGCGGGCATGCCGATGCCGGTGCCGATCGTGAGCGCCGCCTCGCGCCACGCCCGTTCGGGGGAATTGCGGTGGAAGCGCATGGTGATATTGGGCGTGTTGTAATGCTTTTCCCGCGCAACGCGCAGTACGTCGTAAGTCAGCGCGCAGCTTTTATCGTTCCAAAACTCGTCGGAACCGCCGACGCAGAGGTTCCACGCCCGGACGCGGTGGAACAGATCCCATAATTTTTGCAGGCATTCGTAGCGGTCTTCGGGGTCGTGGTCTTCATAATACCGCCCCATGGCGTAGTCGAACGAGCCGGGGGAATCGTTCTCGATGAAGCTGTACGCCAGCCAGAAAAACTGGCACGCCTCGAAGAAATCGCGCGGCTGCTCCCGCGGGATCCGCTCAAGGGCGCGAACGATCCGCCGCAGGACCGGCTGGTCTTCTTCCGCCGCCGCGGGGAGCATCTGTTCCGCCAGCGCGCGGTAACGGTCCGCCAGGATCTCGATCGCCGACAGCGCGATCTCGAGAGAATCGTAGAAGCCGCCTTTGTCCGTATGGATCCTGCGGAACAGCCGGATCTTCTCCCGGATGCCGTTCGTGCCGACGCGCAGGAGCATTTCGTAGTCGGGATTCGCGTGCCCCGCGCCCTCGCCCCAGCAGGCGTGGATGCTTCTCAGGCCGTGCTGGATCTCCGAGAACGATCCGCCGGTCATGCGATGGGTACGGTAGGGCTCAAATTCGTCATACAGCGCGTCGATCTCGTCGGCAAGCTCCGGATAACGCTCTTTCTGTGCCTCGCGGACCTCCGGCGGAGAAAAGATGCCACCCCCGCGGGAGTAGCGGATGCCGAGGTCGGGATAGATGCAGCCCGGGCCGACGAACCAGTCTTTCGGGTCGATGGAAATGCGCGCCTCTTCGCACTGCCGGCGGTTGCCGCAGGCGATGCGGTATTCCCGCTCGTATTCGGGGGCGACGGCGCCGACGTCCGCTTCTTTGAAGCCGAACGCAAAGGGTTCAAGTTCTCTGATTGTCATAATAAGTCACCTGATTGTTTAGGGGGAATTTTGAAAATATATGGTTATATAAAGAGTGATTCGTCGAGGTCTTCAACCTCGGTAAAAGTGTGGAGTGTGCGGAGTAAAGAGTG
The DNA here is from genome assembly GCA_017429345.1 of Clostridia bacterium. Classification (GTDB taxonomy): domain Bacteria; phylum Bacillota; class Clostridia; order Oscillospirales; family Acutalibacteraceae; genus RGIG2774. Next base: position 42,582 of record JAFRPB010000171.1, read on the forward strand.
AAGTGAAGGAAGTCGCTTCGCGACTTGATTATAAAATGTGTAAAAAAGAAGACTGATGAAAAATGGAGGCACCGAGCTGAATTATGAGTATATATAACGGGGTATGGGGCGAAGCCCCATCCGAAACTTCACTCTCCACTCTTAACTCTTCACACTCTAAAATCAGATATGTCGGGCAGCTTCGCTGCGCGACAATTCAGATTTTACACGTCTTCCGCCCGGAAGGACAGCGTGAACTGGGTGATCGGGAATTCGATCTGACGGTAGACGACGCCGGCGGCGGAGAGCATTTTTTTCGACGCGGTATTCATCGGCGTGCCGTCGTATTTGTCGGAGAGATAAATGACCTCTTTGATGCCGGTCTGAATGATCGCCTTCGCGCACTCGTTGCAGGGGAACAGCGGCACGTAGATACGGCAGCCGTCGAGGTCCGCGCCGCGATTGTTGAGGATCGCGTTCAGCTCCGCGTGGCAGACGTAGGGGTATTTCGTGTCGGTGTCGTCCCCGGTGACGGAAATGCGCGCCCACGGGAATTCGTCGTCGCTGCATCCGCGCGGGAAGCCGTTGTAGCCGACGGACATGATCTTGTTCTTCTCGCTGACGATGCAGGCGCCGACCTGCGTGTTCGGGTCCTTGCTGCGCTTCGCGGAGAGCAGCGCGATGCCCATGAAGTATTCGTCCCAGGATAAGTAATCGGTGCGTTTGGTCATGGTTTTTCTCCTTTGTCAGTTCTCGGTTTTCAGTTTTTGGTTTTCAGTTCTCGGTTTTCAGTTTTTGGTTTTCGGCTTTTGGTTTTCGGCTATTGCCTGCTTTCTTTTATTTTTAAATTCAAATTATTAATCAATCCGTTTATCATTCTGTTGATTTCATTAATTGCTTTTGTTGTTGCCTCTCCGTTTTCTTTTTCTATCAGCCCGAGCCTTTCACATAACAAGACCTGCGTTTCCAGTTCGGCGCAAGATCCCCTTGCTATGAGCAAAAAGTGTATAAACTCTTTATATGAATGTCTGGTTTGGCCTTCTGCAATATTTGAAGGTATTGATACCGCCGCACGTTTCATCTGACTTGATAAACCGTACTTTTCATCCTGTGGAAATTCGCTTGTTATATTATAAATATCCAAAACCAGATCCATTGATTTTTTCCAGACATCCAGATCTTTATAACTATTCATCATAATCCCTCTTGTTTCATAAACTTCAAATCCCGAAACCCGGAAACCAGAAATCAGAAACCGAAAACCAGAAACCGAAAACCAGAAACCGAAAACCAGAAACCGAAAACCAGAAACCGGAAATCAGAAACCAGAAACCAGAAACCGAAAACCGGAAACCAGAAACCGAAAACTATTTTCCTACGCAGAAATTTTGAAATATCTCATTCACGACCGATTCCGTCGCCTTTTCGCCCGTGAGGACCGACAGTGCGTTGATCGCGGAGTCGACGCAGACGTTGACCGCGTCGAGCGTCATACCGGCGGTCTGCGCGTCGAGCGCCCTGCCGACCGCGTCGAGCGCTTCGGCGCAGCACTGATACTGCCGCTCGTTCATCAGCATCGGCGCGGAGGAATCGAAATTCTCGGTGCCGAGCAGCCGTTCTGTCATGGCTTCGAGCTCTTCCCTGCCCTCGCCGGTCTTTGCCGAGATCACGGCGATATGATCAAAATACGGCGCGAGATCCTTTTCGCCCGTTACGGTCTCTTTATCCGATTTGTTCAGCACGGCGATGCACGTTTTGTCTTCGCAGAATGTTATGATTTCGCGGTCCTCGCCGTCGAGCGGGACGGAGGAATCGAACACCGCGAACACGAGCGCCGCGTTTTTCACGCGCCCGAGCGCCCGCTCCACTCCGATCTTTTCGACCTCGTCCTCTGCGCCGTGAATGCCCGCGGTATCGGACAGGCGCAGAAGCACGTTGCCGAAGGTCACGGTCTCTTCAATGATATCCCGCGTCGTGCCCGCGACGGCGGTGACGATGGATTTTTCCCTGCCGACGAGCAGGTTCATAAACGCGGATTTTCCCACGTTCGGCTTGCCGCAGATCACGGTATCGACGCCCACGGCGACCGCCTGCCCCGCGTCAAAGCGGGAGAGAAGCGCCGAAAGCTCGTTTTTCGCCGAATTCAGCGTATTTTCGATCTCCGACGCGTCCACGTCGAAGAAATCGTCCTCCGGATAGTCCGTCCATACCGCGAGCGAAGCAGAGAGACGGATCAGCCCCGCCCGGATCTCGCCCAGCTTGCCGCTCAGCGCCCCGTCGAGGGTATGCACGGCGGCGGAAAGCGCCTCTTTCCCGCGGGCGGAGATCACGTTCATGACCGATTCCGCCTCGGCGAGGTCCATTTTTCCGTTCAGGAACGCGCGTTTGGTGAATTCCCCGGGACCCGCGGCCTCAGCTCCCGCCGAATAAACGGCGCGCAGAACGCGCTGCGCCGCGTAGACGCCGCCGTGACAGGAGAGCTCCGCCACGTCTTCGCCGGTATAGCTCTTCGGCGCGCGGAACACGAGGGCGACCGCCTCGTCCAGCGCCTCGTCCCCGTCGTAAACCTTGCCGAACAGCGCGGAATACCCGCGCAGAGACGCGAGCTTCCTGCCGCTCACGGAACGGAAAACGCGGTCGGCGATGCCGATCGCATCCTCCCCCGATATTCTGATGACGCTCATCCCCCCCGCGCCGGGCGGGGTGGAAATTGCCGCAATGGTGGACATCTCCGACTCCCCTCTGTTTTAATCGATCTCAGTAGTGATCTCCCATTTTCCGTATCTTTTACCGCCGCTTCTCCTCAGATATCCTTTATTCTGCTGCCGATATATGCAAATATCTGTTTTTTAACTCATTTTTTTTGTCTAAAAGCAAGTTTTCAAAAAACCGGTCGAGGAAAATCGTTGTTGCATGGATTTTTTTATTGAGATCATTATAATTTGACCGGACCAGCGCATTCCTGAAATACCAGGAATTATCGGCAAAGACGTTTAAATCATATTGCCATTGTTTTTCTGACATTTTGATCTTCCTCAAAGAAATCGGATTCGGAATCAGGCGAAGCCAATGACTGACTTCGCCTGTTCTGTTCCTTTATTCTTCCGTATCGTCGTCTTCGGGCGCTTCATCCCCGAATTCGTCCTCTTCGGGCTCATCCTCTTCGGGTTCGTCGTCAACGGGGCCGTCTTCGATGATCTCTTCTTCTTCCTCAGTCACATCGGGCTCGGTCTCGTCCCCGGTCTCGTCGTCGGGCGGAAGCTCGGTCTCCTCCTCTTCGTCGGCAGGCACGGCGGTGATATTCGTCACGCGCTCGCCCTCGGCGACGCGCATCACGCGCACGCCCTTCGAAGGACGGTGCACGACAGAGATCTGCGCGGCGGGAATGCGGATAATGATGCCGTCGGACGAGATGAGGATGATATCCTCGTCCTCGTGCACGCTCAGCACCGCAGCGACCTTTCCGTAGACGTCGGTGCGGTAGTTCTTGAGACCCAGACCGCCGCGGCTCTGGATGCGGTAATCACCGTTTTCGCTGAGCCTGCCGTAGCCCGTTTCACTGACGGTGAAGACCTTCGTGTCGTCGGTGAGCACGCAGAAGCCCGCGACCTTGTCGCCGGGTTTGAGCGTGATCGCCCTTACGCCGCGCGCCGTTCTGCCGACAGAGCGCGCATTCTGCTCGTTGAAGGTGATGCTCATGCCGTTTTCGGTGCCGACGAGAATATTATCGTTTCCGCCGGTCAAGTGCACCCACGCGAGAGAATCGTCCTCGTCAAGCGAAAGGGCAATGATGCCGTTTTTGCGGATGTGCGCGAAGGAATCGAGGCGGGTGCGCTTGATCACGCCGTTTCTCGTGACCATGCAGACGTATTCATCCCTGACCTCATCGGGCAGGGTGATGATCGCCGAGACTTTCTCGCCGCTTTCGATGGGCAGGATATTGACGATGTTCATGCCCTTGCTCTGGCGGCTGCCCTCGGGGATCTCGTATCCCTTGAGCGTATACGCCTTGCCGCGGGTGGTGAAGAACATCAGCCGCGCGTGGGACGAAGCGGAAAACATGATGTCCGTCGCGTCCTCCTCGCGCTGCGTCATGCCCTTGACGCCCTTGCCGCCTCGCCGCTGCTGACGGTAATTCTCCAGCGGCTGGCGCTTGATGTAGCCGAGCGAAGTGAGCGTATAGACGCATTCCTCCATCGGGATCAGTGATTCGTCGTCGACCTCGCCGGAGATATTGACGATCTCGGTGCGGCGCTCGTCGCCGTATTTTCTGCGGATCTCCTCGAGCTCGCCGCGGATCACCCCGAGCACCTTTTCGTGCGAACCGAGGATCTCGTGATATTCGTCTATTTTTGCGAGAAGGTCGTTCAATTCGTTTTCGAGCTTTTCGCGCTCCAGACCCGTCAGCTGCCCCAGACGCATCTGCACGATGTGCGTCGCCTGGATCTCGTCGAAGCCGAAGCGCTCCATCAATGCCTCTTTCGCGGCAGGAATGCTTTCGGACGCCTTGATCAGCTCGATGATCTCGTCGATATTGTCGATCGCCTTGAGCAGCGCGCGCAGGATGTGGACGCGCTCCTCCGCCTTTCTGAGATAGAACTGCGTTCTGCGGATGATCACGTCGCACTGATGGTCGATATAATGGTCAATGATCTGCCGGAGCGTGAGGATCTTCGGCTCGCCGTTCACGAGCGCGAGCAGGATGATGCCGTAGCTGATCTGCAGCTGCGAGTAAGAATACAGCTGATTAAGCACGAGCTGCGGGTTCGCCTCGCGTTTGAGGTCGATGCAGATGTTCATTCCCTTGCGGTCGGAATAGTCGTTGATGTCGGAAATGCCCTCGATACGCTTCTCTTTTACGAGGTCCGCAATGTCCTCGATCAGCTTCATCTTGCGGATCTGATAGGGGATCTCGGTGACCTTGATCTGGAAGCGGCCGTTCTTTTTCTCGACGATCTCGCATTTGGAGCGCAGCGTGATCTTGCCCCTGCCGGTGCCGTAGGCGGCGCGGATGCCCGCCCTGCCCATGATGGTGCCGCCGGTAGGGAAATCGGGGCCTTTGACGTGTTCCATTAAATCTTCAAGCGTCGCGTCCGGGTTATCCATCACGCAGAAGATGCCGTCGAGCACTTCGCCCATATTGTGGGGCGGGATGTTCGTCGCCATGCCGACGGCGATACCCGTGGAGCCGTTGACGAGAATATTCGGGAATTTCGACGGCAGGACTGTGGGTTCCTTCAGGCGGTCGTCGTAGTTCGGCATGAAATCCACGGTCTCTTTATCGATATCCGTGAGCATTTCGAGCGTGAGCTTGCCCATGCGGGATTCCGTATAACGGTAGGCCGCCGGGGGGTCGCCGTCGATGGAGCCGAAGTTGCCGTGCCCGTCGACGAGGGGATAACGCATCGAGAAATTCTGCGCAAGACGCACCATCGCGTCGTAAACGGAAGCGTCGCCGTGCGGGTGATAGCGGCCCAGAACGGAACCGACGGTGTCCGCGCATTTTCTGTAAGCCTTATCGGGCGACAGACCGTTCTCATACATTGTATAGAGTATTCTTCTGTGCACGGGCTTCAGGCCGTCGCGCACGTCGGGCAGCGCACGGGAAGTGATGACCGACATCGAATAATCGATGCCCGCTTTTTTCATCTCACTGACGATATCGATGTACTTGAGCAGTCCGCCCGCCGCGGTGGTCTCTTCTCTCGGGGTGTTGTTTTCAAAATCCATTTTCGCGTTCCCTCCCCGTTAAATATCCAGATTCTGGACGAATTTCGCGTTCCGCTCGATGAACTCGCGCCGCGGTTCGACCTTGTCGCCCATCAGGATCGTGACGATCTCGTCCGCCCGCTGCGCGTCCTCGATGGTAACGCGGTACATCATACGGTTCGCAGGATCCATCGTGGTCTCCCAGAGCTGTTCGGGATCCATTTCGCCGAGACCTTTGTAGCGCTGGATATCACAGGAGCCGAGCTCCTCCATCAGCGCGTCGCGCTGTTCGTCTGAAAACGCGTAAGAATGCTTTTTGCCCTTCGTGAGCCGATACAACGGCGGCGCGGCGAGATACACGTAGCCTTCCTCGATCATCGGGCGCATATAGCGGAAGAAGAACGTGAGCAGCAGCATTCTGATGTGCGCGCCGTCGACGTCGGCATCCGCCATGATAACGATCTTGTGATAGCGCAGCTTCGTCACGTCAAAATCCTCTCCGACGCCCGCGCCCAGCGCCATCACGACGGGCATAAGCTTATCGTTGCCGATGACCTTGTCAAGACGCGCCTTTTCGACGTTGAGCATCTTGCCCCAGAGCGGCAGGATCGCCTGGATCGTCGGGTCTCTGCCGTTTTTGGCGGAGCCGCCGGCGGAATCTCCCTCGACGATGAAGATCTCGGTATTCGCGGGATCCTTATCCGTGCAGTCGGCGAGCTTGCCGGGCAGGGAGTTTCCCTCGAGCGCAGATTTTCTTCTCGCGCTGTCCCGCGCCTTGCGCGCCGCCTCGCGGACCCGCGCCGCGTCGAGCGCCTTGTTGAAGATCGCCCGGGCGACCGAGGGATTCTCCTCGAAATAGGTCATCATTTTGTTATAGAGCATCTGCGAGACCAGCGGCGTGATCTCGGTATTGCCGAGCTTGCCCTTGGTCTGCCCCTCGAACTGCGCCTCGGTGAGCTTGACGCTGATGACCACGACCAAGCCCTCGCGCACGTCGTCGCCGGAGAGGTTCGCGTCTTTCTCTTTTAAAAGACCGAATTTTCTGCCGTAGTCGTTGAATACGCGCGTCAGGGCGAGCTTGAAGCCCGTTTCGTGCGTGCCGCCGTCCGCGGTGCGCACGTTGTTCGCAAAGGACAGGATCACGTCTTTATAACTGTCGTTATACATCATCGCGACCTCGGCGCTCTTGTCGCCGCTGACAGTACTGAAATGCATCGGCTTCTCGTGCAGCGGGACAAGGCCCTGCGTCTGATGAATGAAGGTCACGAAGCTCGAAATACCGCCCTCGTAGCAGTAGGTCTCCTCTTTGACGTTTTCGTCGTCGCGCAGGTCGGTGAGCGTCAGGCGAAGACCCGCGTTGAGGAACGCCTGCTCGCGCAGACGCGTCTGCAGGGTGTCGAAATTAAATACCGTGGTCTCGGTAAATATCTCCGCGTCGGGCTTGAAGCGGATCAGCGTGCCCGTCTCCGTGCTGTCGCCGACGATCTTCAGATCGCAGGTCGGCTTGCCGCGCTCGAATCTCTGATAATAAACGTGCCCGTTCTGCGAGACCTCGACCTCGAGCCATTCGGAAAGCGCGTTGACGACGGAGGAGCCGACGCCGTGCAGACCGCCGGAAACTTTATAGCCGCTGCCGCCGAACTTGCCGCCTGCGTGCAGCACGGTCAGCACGACCGTGACGGCGGGCAGCCCCTGCTGCTTGTTGATATCGGTCGGGATGCCGCGCCCGTTATCGCGCACGGAGATGATATCGCCGGGCAGGATCTCCGTCTCGATATGCGTGCAGTAGCCCGCCAGCGCCTCGTCGATGGAGTTGTCGACGATCTCGTAAACGAGATGGTGAAGACCGTTTACGCCGGTCGTGCCGATGTACATGCCGGGGCGCTTGCGGACCGCTTCGAGTCCCTCGAGCACCTGGATCTGATCCGCGTCGTACTTTTCGGTAACGACGGTATCCATGACCTCTTCCGCTTCCGGATCGATCTGTTCTGTTCCGAGCGGTTCGGTGTTGATTTCGTTTTCGTTCATATTCTCACCTTTCCTCCGTGGGTACGGCTCCCGATTCCACACGCTTTTTCAGGGTCTGCGCGGATATGGGAGTGATATACACTTTATTTTCATTTTTTCCCTTCTCCGCGCATACGACGAACGACGCGGGCAGATCAAACGAGACGTTTACAATATTTTTGTTTTGTTCCGCTTTTTTCAAAAATTCCCTTGTTTTCGCGACGACGGTGGTGCTTTCCAGATCGAAGATCCCGATAATATCCGACTGCCGCACGACTATATTCTGTCCGAGATGAAGATACATGTTCGTTAATCGTTATTAGTTGATAGTTGATAGTTGCTGATTGTTGGGTGTTAGCTTAGACTTGAGACTTGAGACAGAAGACTGAAGACCTGACTTTCAGTCAGTACTTCTGATTATAGTTTTCGGTCTTTGGTCTTTTTACTGTTCACTGTTTACTGTTC
>JAFRPB010000011.1 GCA_017429345.1 Clostridia bacterium
CGGAATTGAGACAAAAAGCCTCGGCAAATTAGACAAAAAAACAAGCTATTGACGTCTCGCAAATGCGAAAAACATGTTGATTTTTCCGAAGTATTTGCAGGCTGCATCGAGATACGCCTATTTGTCAACAGCCCCCACCGGGGACCTGCACCGGTTGCCGCTAAAAACAGTCCCCCGGACTGTTTTATTAACGCGTCAATTGCATGTTGCGCCGATTTCGTTTCCGGCGCAAATTCTGTAAAACTATTGAAAAAACAGGATCATTATTGCTTGTTCAAACGAAAGACCAGATTTGTGATCTTTCTGGATATCTCATCGCATAGCTCCAAGGCGGTATGCGCATCTTCCTCTTTAAAATAGTCTCGTCTGATACATATCAAAAGCTGTGTTTCGACTTCATATAAAGAGCCTTTGGCGATCGAAAGAAATTGTTTAAACTCTTTCTCGGAAAATCTGCCGCTTCCTTCTGCGATATTTGAAGGAACGGATACAGTCGCTCTGCGAAGTTGCGACGACATCGCAAACATTTCTTCTTTTGGGAGAAGATCGATCAGTTTATAAATCTCATCAGTGAGATCCATAGCTTTTTGCCAAATGTCTAACTGCTTGTAGTTTTGAAAAGACATATATATTGCCTCTAAATATGTTTTTTAAAACAATAAAAAATTTATTTCAGTAAAAACACTCCAAAGTGCAGTTCACAATTCGCAAAACGCAAAACGCAAAACCTGTGCCAAACCCGTAAAAATCTCTGCACCTAATCAACGAGTTCAACATCGATCTTGTCCGTCATATATTCAAACGTAACGCGGACGACCGTGTTGTCCCGGTCGATCGAAAGCGTTCCCTTATGCCCCGTGCCGGAGAACGGGAACGGGTGGGCGGTACTCACGCAGGCGGAGAGCGTACCCCAGGTGGACACGGCGAAATCGTATTCCCCGGCGAAGGGCATCACGAAGGTGAGCGCGTATTTTCCGCCGCCGATATAATACATGCGCGTGATCTCACTGTTGGAATCGTCCGCCGTCGCGCCGACGTAAGGCTGAAAGCTGCCGTAGAGCACGACCTTTTCCGGGTACCGCGCACCCGTCTCGGGATCGTCCTCGTCCTTTCCGCCGTAGTCGAGCATCGAGGGATTCGCATAGGCTCTGTATTTATCATAGCCCTCTTTGAGCAGCCGCGCCGCGGCGTCCTCCTGAGAGAAGCCCTCGGGACACGCGGGCGAGCGGTCGTTCATTTTATATGTTTTATCCTGCCCGTCGCCGCCGGGACCGATGCCACGCATCAGCGGAAACAGGAAATATCCGTCCGGGTTGCTGACCGCGGTCCACTTGAGCGTATAGTCGAGGAATTTGTCTCTTTCTTCCTTCTCCTGATGCGCGAACCACGAGATCTGGTCGCCGCCCCACCACTGGTTCCAGGCGCGCTGCTCGTAGGTCTGGTGCTGATAAGCCCAGTGATCGCGCCCGCCCCAGTTATCGTATTCGTAAAGGAACGGCAGCGCTTTTTCGTAAACGCCCTCGGGCGAGATCCCGCCGCCGGACTTGCCCTCGCGCACCAGCACGAGCTTTTCGCCCGGACGGTCGAGCACCGGATAGCGCGTCAGCGGCATGGCGTTGTAGTCAAGCAGGCTTCTGCCGTTCACGACGAGCGAATGGGAATGCGCGTCGAAAATGACCTTGTGCCGCCGCGCGTGCGTTTTGCCGTATTCGCGAAGCATCTCAATGACCCTGCCGATGCCGCGATACCCGCGGTCGCGCCCCGTATACAGGTGGATCTGCCCCATATGGAACGCCTCGTACCCGCAGTCGATATAGCGCCTGCCGCGGTAATAGAACCACATCTGCGCCTCCGTCTGCGAGAGGTCGGGCATATCCGACCAGGTGCAGGTCCCCTCGGGAAACAGGCACGCCTCATAATTAAAATTGCGCGTTTCGGCGGGCAGACCGAACGCCTCGAACACCCACGCGGGCACGGGCACGGGCTCCACGTCCTCCCGGTAGACCACCTCGAACAGGCACGCCTGCAGGATGATCTCGGGGTCCGCGGCGTGTATTTTGTCCGCCGCGCGCTTCGCGTTCGCGAAATGCCCCTCCTCGTCGCCGTCGCCCTTCCAGATGCCGGCGGCCCTGCCGAGGAATTTGAGACCCGTCTTGAGGATCACGCGGATATCATCGTCGAGCGTGTCGCTCTGCGAGATCCACTGCGCGGAAGCGGCGTGCGCAAGATAATATTCCAAAACTTCACGCGGCATCGAGCCGTCGAAATAACCATTTGACATTATGCAGTACCTTCCGCTCCGTAATAACGCGCCCTGATCGAAAGCAGCTCCGGCTCCGTGACAAAGCCCGAGAGCGCGCCGACTTTCGTAACCGCCTTGCCGCCGGTGATATTGCCGAATTCGATGCACGCACGCAGCGGATAATCATAATACAGACCGTAGCAGAAGCCCGCGAGGAACGCGTCCCCCGCGCCGGTGCTGTCGACGCGGCTGAATTCGTCGACGCTCTTGACGAAGAATTCCTCATCGCCGTCGATCCCGATGCAGCCGTCCTTGTCGACCTTGACGATCACTTTTTCAAAATGCTTTTTCAGCGCCCGCGCCGCGTCGAAGGGATCGGACAAGCCCGTGAGCTTGAGCGCCTCGAGCCTGTTGGGCGTGTAATAATCGGCGATCTCAAGCAGCGCGCCGTATTTGTCAAATCCGAGTTCGTCGTCCCAGCCCATATCGAGCACAGTGATTGTACCCTCTTGCCTGAGACGGCGGTAAACGTCGGTGAACGCGAGGGAGTTCATCAGGCAGATCTTCGCGCCGCGCGCCATCTCATAAAACGCCTCTTTCGCGCCGTCGTCCGCCTCGAGGTCCCCTTTGCCGTAGCTGATAAAGCTGCGGTCGTCCGGGAGGATCACCGCGCTGGTGATATTCACCGGGATCTTGTCGCCGCGATAGAGATTCAGCGGCGAGACGCCGTTCTTTTCGAATTCCTCCGCCGCGAAGCGGGAGAACAGATCGTCGCCCAGCTCTGTCGCGATCTTCGCGGGCACGCCGAGGCGCCCTAAATTGATCAGCGTCGCGGGGAGCCCTCCGCCGAGCTGCAGGGAGAATTCATCCGTATAGATCTCTTCCCCCGGCTCGGGCAGACGGGGCATGTTCCGATACAGAAGATCCACGTTCGCGGACGCCGCGCCTGCGATAAAGCTCATTTCCAGTCCCCCGTATACGCTTTGTTATGTTCGAGATACGCGTCGACGAGCTGCGTCGCAAGACTGTAGCTCGCTACGAGCGGATGCAGCGTCAGCGCCTCGACCGCCTTTGTGCGGGACTTTGTGCGGATCGCCTCGCTCGCAAGGCGCTCATAAATCTTCACCCGACGGATCAGCTCGAGATTCTGCTCGTCCACCTCGCCGAAACGGTGCGGCACCGCTTCGCCGCCGACGATATCGCAGGTGATCTCCACCACGTCGTCGTCGCGAAGGCCTGAGATCGCACCCCGGTTGGGCACGCAGAGGATCATCTGATCCGTCCCGCCGCCCGCGGCGATCTCCATGAATTTGAGCGCCACGCCCGCGTAGCCGCCGTCGTCCGGGGAATAAATATCGAAATGCCACTGATTTTTGCGTTTCACGCCGGATTCCGCCGCCATGTAGTTGTTCTCACGCACGCCGTACCAGTGCTCGAACACCGCGAACGCCTTGTCAAAATCCCGATCGATATCGAGCATTTCCAGCTCCGCGGTCATCTTTTTGTTGATCCCGCAGATCTGCTCGCCGCGGGTCTCGGGCGCGGCAAGGATATTCGCCACCGCCTTTTCGCGGTAGTAGAAATAATACAGATATTCGTTGAGGATCGCGCCGCGCTCGCGCAGCAGGGACTTTTCAAAGTAGCGCAGATCCGTCTCGGCATAGGCGCGGTCGTTCTCGATCAGCTCGTGCAGGACCTCCCTGCCGCCGATCGTGATCGACTGAAAGTAAGAAAGATGATTCAGGCCGTAGATCTCGCCCTTCGCGCTGCCCTCGGGGGCGCCGTAGAGCTTTTCGAAAGAGCGCAGCATGCCGCTCGGCGCGTCGCAGATACCGTATGTAAAATCATATCCCATATCGCGCAGCGTCTGTGAAACGACGCCCGCCGGGTTCGTGAAATTAAAGACCTTGCAGCCTTTTTTGGCGTACTGTTTCACAAGCTCGCAGTATTCCGCCAGCGCGCCGACAGAGCGCATCGCAAAGGACAGCCCCGCAGCGCCGGTCGTCTCCTGCCCGAGCACGCCCAGATCCAGGGCGATCCGCTCGTCTCTGACGCGCATCTCGTCCTCGCCGGGGCGGATCGTAGTGATGACGTAATCCGCGTCCCGGATCGCCCCGACCGCGTCCGCGGTCAGGAAGAATTTCAGATCCGGGGCAAGTTTCTCCGCGACGACGCCCGCCATCTTGCCGTAAATATTCAGCTTCTTTTCATTGTTATCCATAAAGACGAGCTCCGTGATACCCAGAGCCTTCGCCTTTGCGGCAATGCTTTTGGCAAGGAACATGGAGCGAACGCCGCCCCCGCCGATGACTGCGAGTTTCATTTTTTCTCTCCGATCCGCGAAAAAAATATACAAAAACAGAAATTATAAGAATTCTTAATTTATTATAAATATATATGTCCAACAAATGTCCAACAAATCAAGTCCGCCGAATCTGCCGGACGGTTTTTTTTCTTCAATACCGCGCTGTATTTTTGACAGAAGATCCGTTTATTCATAAAAATTTTACATATTGGGCATGCGATATTGCGTCGGGCTTCCGAATTTTACGGTGATCTACCGTTTTCTTTGCAGCGAAAAACGTTTTTTTTTCGAAATCTTTTCTTGCGCATTTAAAGAAACTGTGCTAACATATAAATCGGAAAGAGATCGTGGGAGGAATCGACATGAATACGATCAGACGCAGACTTTTCGCGGCGCTGCTCGTTCTGCTGACCGCAGCCGCCGGTATCATACCCGTATTCGGGATCAACGCACGCTCGCCCTCCGCCGGGCAGGAGGAGGACAATGACGGCCCGAATCTTTCGATCGGTATAAAAACACCGTCAGACGATAGTTCCGGCGAGGCGGCGCAAACTGCAGCTCAGGAGCCCGCCACTGCCGAAAATCTGCCCGCCACGGTTCCGAACGAGCAGGCGACGACGGCCCCGGCGCTGCTTTCCGGAGATATCGACGCAGACGGCAAGGTCCGCTCGACGGACGCGCGTCTTGCGCTGCGGGCGGCCGCGCGGCTCGTCAGCCTGACCGACGAACAGAAAGAAACCGCCGACTATGATAAAAACGGGATCCTCACGTCGGCCGACGCGCGGTATATCCTGCGCGCCGCGGCTAAGCTCGACCCGTTCGCCCCGCCGGACACGCGCGTGCATTACACGACAACGACCGAAGCCCCGACAACAACTGCCGTCCCGGCGTCGACGACAAGAGCATACACCGGATCGGTGCGCTGGGATTACAATATCCTGAGCGACAGCGATATCGAACTGCTCGGCGACCCCGAGATCATCGAGATCGATCCCGATCTTTGGTACCTGACGCTCGTCAACAACCGATACGCGGTCTCCGCCGATTTCAAGGTAAAGCTTGCCCCGGCGATCCCGGGGAGCTGGTCGGAGCTTGATTACCGCGTCGCGGAGGCTTACACACAGATGTACCGCGCCGCTGCCCGCGACGGCATCTATCTCGAACCTTACTCGGGTTACCGTTCCTATCAGCGGCAGAAAAATAATTATGAAAACAAGACCCAGCTGTACCGCTCTTACGGCTACAGCCTCGCCGTGGCGAAGGCAAAGGCGGCAATGATCATCATGCCGCCCGGCTGCAGCGAGCACAATCTGGGACTTGCGATGGACATTATCGGGACGAACAATAATTTCTATAAAACAAAAGCTTACGCCTGGCTGACGGAGCACGCGCAGGACTACGGCTTTATTCTGCGTTACCCCAGAGAAAAGCAGCACATCACAAAGGTGGAATACGAGCCCTGGCACTGGCGTTACGTCGGCGTCGAGCACGCGAAAAAGATGAAGGAATGGGGCCTTTGTCTGGAAGAATATCTGTACGTCATCGGGATGAAGGAGGATATTCGGTAAATTCTGATTTATCGCTTCGCGATAAATCAGAATTTACCGGGATGAGCGATGAGGGATTAGGGATGAGAGAACGGAAACGATACGCTCTGCCCCTCGGTTTATTCTCCGTATTTTTGAAGGA
>JAFRPB010000172.1 GCA_017429345.1 Clostridia bacterium
CAGAGACTATCCGCACGATCATTGTTTATTCTTTCCCCGAGTTTTCCCCTACCGAATATATAATAAAAAGGCGCGAAGCGCTTTTCCGCAATTCTTCATTCTTCATTTTTCACTTTTCATTTTTCATTTATATTACGCAGCGCCTTTCACATTTCACTTTTCACATTTCACTTTTCACATTTCACTTTTCACATTTCACTTTTCACATCTCACTTTTCACATCTCACTTTTCACATCTCACTTTTCACATCTCACTTTTCACTTAACACCACCCGAAGGGGGAAACCATCATGGCACAGATCATTTCCGTATTATCCGGCAAAGGCGGCGCGGGAAAATCGACCACCACGGTCATGCTGGGCGGCGCGCTTGCCGCGGCGGGAAAACGGGTGCTTCTCGTCGACTGCGACGCAGGTCTGCGCTCCCTGGAAATTTTTACCGGCGCGGGCAGCGAAACGGTCTACCATTGGGGAGACGCGCTTGATAAAACCTGCTCCATCGCCGACGCGCTTCTGCACTGCAAGGGCGGATATTCGCTTTTGCCTGCGCCGGATAAGCTGCCGGAAACCGTCAGGCCGGAAAGATTCGCAGCGCTTCTGAACTGCTTTTCCGCGAATTTCGATTTCATTCTGATCGACGGCCCCGCCGGTCTGGGCAGGGGATTCCGTTTCGCCGCCGCCCCGGCGCAGCATATTCTGCTGGTCAGCGCGCCGGACGAGGTATCGCTTTATGCCTGCAACGCGGCGAGGGAAGCTCTTTCGGCCGAGGGAAAACAGAGTATGCGGCTGATCTTGAACCATTTTCGTTACATGGCGGTCAGAAAATCATTTCAGAAGAATATCGACGACTCGATCGACAAGACCGGCGTTCGGCTGATCGGCATCGTGCCGGAGGACAACAACCTGTGTTATTTCGGCTCAAACGGGCTTCTGCCGAAGGGAAACAGCAAGGGCGTCAGGGCGTTCATACGCATCGCGGGCAGACTGGAAGGGAAGAATATTCCCCTGAAATTAAACGATCTGCTGTAAATTTAGACATTTCGATATATTTTTAAGAAAAAAAATACATTTGATTGTTGAAATTGATAAAAAGATGTGTTATTATAGATTAGTATCATTCGTATTATTGGATATTACGCATTGTTGATTCGGCAAAAAACACCATCCGAGCGACAGCTCTCAGGAAAGGATGAAATCAATGAATATTGCACTGATGGCACACGACTCAAAGAAAGAACTGATGGTGCATTTCTGCGTTGCATACTGCGGCATTCTCAGCCGTCATTCGCTTTGCGCCACCGGTACGACCGGCCGGCTCGTCTCAGAGGCGACAGGCCTGACGATCAACAGCTTCCTCAGCGGCCCGCAGGGCGGCGATCAGCAGATCGCCTCGCGGGTGCAGTGCGACGAGATCGATCTTCTGTTGATGTTCCGCGACCCCATCAACGCAAAACCCGGCGAGCCGAACGATATGAATCTTCTGCGCCTTTGCGACGTGCATAACGTTCCCGTCGCGACGAATATCGCGACCGCAGAGGCCCTGATCCACGCGCTCGACCGCGGCGACCTTGACTGGCGCGAATACGTCAGAGGATCGGGAAACATGATTTTTTAGTTCACATTCCAACACAAAGAGGGAATATCATATGGCTTTGCTGACCAAGGCGCCCCGGGGCACGTCGGATATCCTGCCCGAGAGCGCCGCTTTGTATCGGTTTCTTGAAGACCGCTTTATCGAAACCGCGACGGCGTACGGCTTCCGTGAGATCCGCACGCCCGTCTTCGAGCACACCGAGCTGTTCAACCGCTCGGTCGGCGAGACGACCGACGTTGTGCAGAAGGAGATGTATACCTTCAACGACAACGGGGGCAGAAGCATCACCCTGCGCCCCGAGGGGACCGCGGGCGTGGCGCGCGCCGTGCTCGAGCACGGCCTGACCGGCGACGCGATGCCTCTCAAGCTGTTCTATATCACGTCCTGCTACAGATACGAAAAACCGCAGGCGGGCAGACTGCGCGAGTTCCACCAGTTCGGCGTGGAGTATTTCGGCACCGAGGACCCGGTGGCGGACGCGGAGATCATCGCTCTCGCGGACGGATTTTTATCCTCGCTTGAGATCGGGAATTATTCGCTGCGCATCAACTCGATCGGCTGCCCCGCGTGCCGCGCGGAGTACCACAGAGCCCTGAAGGGCTATTTCGAGAAAAATCTCGACCGCATGTGCGGCAACTGCCGCGAGCGTTTCGAGCGCAACCCGATGCGTCTTCTCGACTGCAAGGTGCCGGAGTGTCACGAGATCGCTTCGGGCGCGCCGTCGATCCTCGATTATCTCTGCGACGACTGCCGCGCGCATTTCGATGGCGTAAAGCGTCAGCTGAACGTGCTCGGGATCCCGTTCGAGATCGATCCGCACATTGTCCGCGGTCTTGATTATTATACCCGCACGGTATTTGAGTTTGTCTCCGGCGCGCTCGGCGCGCAGTCGACGGTCTGCGGCGGCGGGCGTTACGACGGCCTGCTGCAGGAGCTCGGCGGCAAACCCGTTCCGGCGCTCGGTTTCGGCATGGGCGAGGAGCGGCTGAAGCTCATTTACGAAAACGCCGTTCCCGGCAACAACGATCTGATGAGTACCGTCGATCTGTATATGATCCCCGCGGACGACGAAGCGAAGGATCTCGTCACCGCGACGGTAAACGATCTTCGCCGCTGCGGCATGAACGCGGAGCGCGACGTCTGCGGCCGCTCGGTCAAGGCGCAGATGAAATACGCCGGCAAGCTCGGCGCGCGCTTCACGATGATCCTCGGCGAGACAGAACTGCGCGAGGGCTCCGCATTGATCAAGGATATGCAGACCGGCGACACGGAGCGTCTGCCGCTGGAGGAGCTTTCCTATGAGATCCTGATGCACATCGGTGAAAAATATCTCGCGGAGATGGACGAGGATCCGGACCCGACGCCGCCGGACAACGTGCCGGGGCTCACCGTGCTGCGCGGCGGAAAAAATACGGATCAATAAACAAAAAACAACCGACCGCCGGATCCATACGGCGGTCGAATAACAATATCGAAACAGAAAAGGAATTGAAAATTATGGACTTACTCGGCAATTTCAAACGGACAAATTACTGCGGACTGTTCCGCACGGAGGATATCGGCAAAACCGTTTCGGTCTGCGGATGGGTACAGCGCGCGAGAAATCTCGGCTCGCTGATTTTCATCGACCTGCGCGACCGCACCGGCATTCTGCAGCTCGCGTTTGACGACAATACCGCACCGGAGCTTTACGAAAAGGCGAAGAGCGTGCGCAGCGAATACGTGCTCGCCGCGACCGGCGTGATCCGCGAGCGTTCTTCGAAAAACCCCGACATTCCCACCGGCGACATCGAAGTCGAGGTCGCGGAGCTGAAGATCCTCGGCAAGAGCGAGACCCCGCCCTTCGAGATCATCGAAAACTGCCCCACCGGCGAGACGACGAGGCTCAAATACCGCTATCTCGACCTGCGCAGACCGGACCTGCAGAAAAATATCCTTCTGCGCAACAAGGTCACGAAGATCACGCGCGATTTCTTCTACGACAACGGCTTTATCGAGATCGAGACGCCGCTTCTGATGAAGTCCACCCCCGAAGGCGCGCGGGATTTCCTCGTGCCCAGCCGTCTGCACAAGGGCAGCTTTTACGCCCTGCCGCAGTCGCCGCAGATCTATAAGCAGCTCTCGATGGTCGCGGGCTTCGACCGCTACATGCAGTTCGCCCGCTGCCTGCGCGACGAGGACCTGCGCGCCGACCGCCAGCCGGAGTTCACGCAGATCGACCTTGAGATGTCCTTCGTCGACGTGGAGGACGTGCTGGGGATCATTGAAAGATACGTCTCCACGCTGTTCAAAGAGGCGATCGGCGTGGACGTGCCCACGCCCCTGCCGCGCCTTACTTATGAGGACGCGATGGCGCGCTACGGCTCGGACAAGCCCGACACCCGCTTCGGCATGGAGCTGTTCAAGCTCGACGACGTCGTGAAGGAATGCGGCTTCGGCGTGTTCGAGAACGCGGTCGCCGCGGGCGGCACGGTCGTCGGCATCACCGCGAAGGACGCGGTCAAAGCGCTTTCGAGAAAAGAAATCGACAAGCTCACCGAGTTCGTCAAGGGCTCCGGCGTCAAGGGCCTCGCGTGGATCCGCTGGACCGACGAGGGGATCTCCTCCTCGTTCGCGAAATTCCTCACCGAGGAGAAGATGAGCGAGATCCTCGCCGCCGCAGGCGCGGAAAAGGGCGACGTCGTGATGCTCATCGCGGACAAAAAAGCCCTCGCCCAGAGCGTGACGGGTCTGCTGCGCTGCGAGGTCGCCCGCAAGCTCGACCTGATCCCCGAGGGCAAATACAACCTTCTGTGGATCACCGAGTTCCCGTTCTTCGACTGGGACGAGGATCTCGGCCAGTTCGTCGCGATGCACCACCCGTTCACCTCGCCCATGGACGAATGCCTCGAATATCTCGAGACCGACAAGGCGAGCGTCAAGGCGAAGGCCTACGACCTCGTGCTCAACGGCATCGAGCTCTCGAGCGGATCGATCCGGATCACGGACCCCGAGCTGCAGCAGCGCATGTTCCGCCTGCTCGGCCTTTCGCAGGAGGAGGCAAACGCGAAGTTCGGCTTCCTGCTCGAGGCGTTCAAATACGGCGCGCCGCCGCACGGCGGCATCGGCATCGGGCTTGACCGCCTGCTGATGCAGATGATCGGCGCGGAAAGCCTTCGCGACGTGATCCCGTTCCCGAAGCTCAAGGACGCGACAGAGCCGATGAGCCAGTGCCCGAGCGAAGTCGATACCGCGCAGCTCGACGAGCTGGGGATCGCGGTGAAATGTGAACAGTGAAATGTGAACAGTGAAAAGTGAACAGTGAAATGTGAAATGTGTAAATTTCGTCGAAGTCATTCTTTATCCATTGTCTATTATCCATTATTCATTATTCATTAAATTCTGATTTGTGCTGACGCACAAATCAGAATTTTATTTACAGCCCGTTCGGCGGCGTCGGCATCGAGCCGTCAGACGGCATGGTAAAGCTGCTGCCGTCGGGCATCGTGGGCATACTGCCGTCTGCGGGCATTGTGAATTCGCTGCCGTCGGGCATATTCGGCGGCTGAACGCCATCCGGCATGGAGGGCATGTTTCCGTCCGGCGGCGAGGGCATATTCCCATCTGCGGGCATCGAGGGCATGTTCCCGTCCGGCGGCGTCGGCATATTGCCGTTTCCGCCGGGCGTCTGTCCGTCAGGCATTTGTCCGCCGGGGCCGCCTCTGCCGCCCATACCGCCGAAGCCGCCCTCACTGTAGGTCTCCGAGGTCATCTGCACGGTCTTGAGCGTCGTTCCGCCGGTGAGCGTTCCGCCCGCGGCAAAGCCGTTTTCATCCGCGTCGGCAACGCTGCCGCCCGCGACGACGCTGTAGGTTTTCCCGCTCCCGATTCCGGGCGCGCCGATCACGACGCTCGAATATGATTTTTCCGGCGTGAAGCCCGCGACCAGACCGCCGTTCTCATCCGTCAGAGCAACGGACGTTCCGCCCTGCTGCGTATCGATATTGACCAGAATGCAGCCCGCGCCGCTGCCGGTCAGCCCCTGCGCCATACCCGACGCGCCGGCCGCGATCAGCACGCCGCCGGTGATCGTGCCCGTGCCCGCGTAATCGACCGCGCCGTTCGCGCCGTTCTCGGGACCGCTGACGAGCACCGTACCGCCGGTGATGCTCAAATTCCCGTTGGAATCGAGCCCGTCGCCGCCCGCATTGATATACACATAACCGCCGTTGACGGTGAACGCGCCGTCGGTGACCGCCTCGCCGCTGAAGCGGTCGTATCCCGCGCCGGAATCGTTGCCTCCCGAGACGTTCACGCCGTCGTCGGAGGCGACCGCGGTCACGGTCCCGCCGTTGACCGTAATATCCGCCGCCTCAAGTCCCTCATAACTTTTTTCGACCGTAATGAGTCCGTCGTCGATCGTAAGAGACCTGTCCGCGTGGATCGCGTCGTCGCCTGAGGAGATCGTCAGAAGTCCCGCCGCGACGCGGATATCGCCGTCCGCGTGGATCGCGTCATCCGCGCAGTCGAGCGCAAGCGAACCGCCGTAAACCGAAATACTGCCCGAGGACTTGAGCCCCTTGCTGCTCTCCGATTCGGTATAACCCTCGGATGTGTTGTTCTGCTGATAAAAGCCCGCGAACGCGTCGCGGCCCTGCTGCCCCTTCGTACTGTTCGCGCTGCCTCCGCCGGAGACGACGCTGATCTCGCCGCCGTCAACGCGCAGAAGCGTCTCGGCCTGCACGCCGTCGCTGCCCGCGATCAACTCGTAAACGCCGCTCGCAAAATAGACATAGCCGCGATCGCTCTTTTCGCTGTTATCGGAACGGATCGCGTCCGTGCCCGCGCTCACGGTCAGAGAAACATCCTTCGCCTTGACGCAGTCCTTGCCGAGAAGACCAACGTTCGCCGCGGTGACGTTCACCGTGCCGCCGGTCAGCGCGAGGCTGTCTTTGGTGACGATGCCGTGCTTTTTATTGCCGTTCACGGTGAGCGTCCCGCCGCCGTTGACCGTAAGATCCGTTTTCGCGAAGATCGCGCCGTCGACGTCGGAGCCCCCGACCGTCAGCGTGTAGCTCTGCGCGTCGGCAAGCGTGTTTTCCGTACCGTCCGCGAGCGTGATGATGACCTTGTCGGCGCTCTCCGCGGTGATCGCCGCCGTCGAAGACGTGAGCTTCAGCCCGTTCAGCACGAGCTTCACGTCGTCGCTCTCCCCCGCGGAAACATGGATTCTGCCGTCAGCCGTCTCGCCGGAGAAGATATATGTCCCCGCCGCCGTGACCGTTACAAGCGACCCCTCGGCGCTGACGCCATCGCCGGTCACGCTCGCGCCGCCGTTTTCAAACACGATCCGCGCCGCCTCGGCGGCGTCAAACGCGCCGTCCGTATCCTTTTTCGTAAAGTCGAGATCATAGACGCTTTCATCCGCAGCTGCGCCCGGGCTCTCGGTTTTTTCCGTAGCCGCGGCGTTCTGCGCGGTAACGCCCGTGTCTGACTGCTCTCCCGTTACCGTTTTACAGGCGGTCAGTCCCGCCGCAAGACAGAGACAGAGAAGCAATGCGATCGTCTTTTTCATAAAATATCCTCCCCCTTGTTTTTTTGTGTATAATATAAGTATAGACAGATTTATTGAAAATAGATTTAAATAGCGAGCTCCGATGTCCGCTATCCGATATCCGATATCCGATCCCCGATCCCCGATATCCGATCCCCGATCCCCGATATCCGATCCCCGATCCCCGAAAAAAAGAAACATTCGTGAGGTTTCTCCGTTTTACGCATCCAATAAGTGAAAGTACTTTTGAAAGGAGACGCGCATGGATAACGGTGCCTGCAGCTACCGCCGTTACCTTGCCGGTGACGACGGCGGCCTTGCCGAAATAATCATAGAATACCGCGACGGACTGATCTATTTCCTGAACGGCTTTGTAAACGATCTCGACGCGGCGGAGGACCTTGCCGAGGACGTTTTCGTGAAGCTCGCGGTCAGAAAACCGCGCTTCGGGGAAAGGTCCTCCTTCAAGACGTGGCTCTACGCGATCGGGCGCAACGAGGCGTATCAGAGCATGCGCCGCAGAAAGCTTTCCTATACGCCCCTTGACGAGCTGCCCGAAACGCCGGACGCGGGCGACGGTCCGGAGGACGCGTATTTCCGAGATGAGGAAAAGCGCGCGCTGCACCGCTGTCTTTCGCGCGTGAAGAGCGAGTATCATCAGGCGCTCTGGCTGTATTATTTCGAGGGATTCCCCGCAAAGGATATCGCCGTCGTCATGAAAAAATCCGTTCACGGCGTCGAATCGCTGCTGTACCGCGCGAGAAACGCCGTGAAACGCGAGCTTGAAACGGAGGGCTTTGACGATGAAAACATATGAGGAAACCGTCGCCGCCGTGCTGAAACGACGGGACGAATATGAAACCGAAAAGAAACGGCGCGCGGCAATAGCGAAGCGCGTTCTGATCCCCGCGCTCTGCTGTGCCGCGCTCGCCATAGCCGCCGTCGGACTGCGGCAGACGCTGCGGAAGCCGCAGCAGACGACGCGCCCCGCGCAGGAAACAACGCCCGCGACCGCAGCCGGTGAACAGACGCAGTCCGACGCGCCCGCGATTCCCGCGCAAAGCGGAACGGATTCGGAAAGCTCAAACGCGACCGTGACCGCGGCCGCAAGCGCGACGAAGCCCACGACCGCGCAGATCCCGGCGAACGCCGCCGACGAGACGACCGCGGCGAGTTCTCTGCCCGCCGGTTCGGGGACCGCCACACAACCCGCGACCGCGACGACCGGCATCCCCGATCCGGTTTCCACGACCGCGAAGGTCGCGCCGTCCGGCGTCCCCGAGAGCGCCGCCGAGCCCCTGCCCGCGACGGTACCCGCGACCGTGAATATTCCCTCGACCGCGATCGTACCCGCTTCCGAGATCGCGCCCGACAGAACAGCCGCGACCGCGACCGTACCCGCTCCCGCGACGACGGCCGTTCCGTCAGGCGCGTCCCCATCGTCAGGCGAGCCCGCAAGCAGCGCGGCGTCTTCCACTGCGGCGTCTTCCGCGAATGAAGACGTCTCTTCGACAGTCGCGCCGCCCCCGGACAGGACCGCGCCGCCCGACGGCGGAAATAACGGCGGCGAGAGCGGCGGGATGGATATCTGCATCCCCGCGCTCCCGGCCAACAGAGAGATCGTCGAGGTCGGCGAGAGGATCACCGACGAAGAAGCCGCGGCGTATTTCGCGCAGAATCTCGGTTCGCTGGCGAGCGCGCTTTCGGCAAGCGGCGTCGAGGCGGACAGCCTGCGCGTCTCGGCAAAGGGTTATTCGCATGTATGTTACAGCGGCGTTGAAGGCGAACGGCTCGAGGCGCGCGTGAATTTCCGCGATTACCTCGCTTACAACGGGGAAAAGCTCGTCGCGATCGTGACGCTGCATAAGGAAGGCGGAAAGCTTTACAATACCCCCGCCTTCGGCGCGTCGTGGTTCGACGCGTATGACGCGTTTCTGCGGCGGCATTGGCGGGAAGCGCTCGTATATGTATACGCGGGCAGCGCGGAGATCATTCTCACCCCGGACGGAAAGATCTGCTCCGCAGCCGGCGCTTACGCGGACGCTTCGAAGTATTTCGAGGGCGTCGACGACCCGTACTCGCTGTTCTTCCATCCGAGCGCGATCTATATCCCGCAATAATCCGCAATATGAATACGTTTAAAAGATTCGGCGCACCGAAGGACCTTGTTTCAAGGTGCGCCGGTATATATTTTGCGCTCTCCGCGCTCGTTCTGTTCACGGAAAAGCTGCGCGGGACCGACGCGGTAAACGGCTGGCGGGACTTCGTCGCCGCGTTCCCGTTCGGAAAGCTGCTGTTTTGGGGCGCACTCGGCGCAGGCGCCGCGAGTCTGCTGTATTACGCGCTGAACGCTCGCTCGCCGCGCCGCGCCGCAGTCTTCGACCCGTGTCTGCTGCTCGGCGGGACGCTGCTGTTCGCCAGCGCGCTCGTGTGGCGGCGGGACGACGTTTATCTTTGCATCGGCGCATGTCTTGTCGCGCTGCCGGTCGCCGTATACGCCGCTTCGGAATACCGCAGACGGATAAAACGGCGCACTACGCCGGGGGTACGGATCCCCGCGGTGCTCACCGCGACACTTTGCGTGCTTGTGACGGCGTTCGTTTGCGTGACGACCGCTGCAATACACAGGATCTTCGCGACGAACTGTTTCGATATGGGGATCTTTGTGCAGATGTACCATTCCATGGCAAAGGATCTCTCCGCGGTCACGACCTGCGAGCGCGGAGAAGCGCTGTCGCATTTCCGCATCCACGCCTCGTATATCCTTTACCTGCTTGCGCCGGTTTATAAGCTGTTCCCGAACGAAGTGACGCTGATCGTCTCGCAGGGCGTGATCGCCGTCTCGGGGATCGTTCCCTTCTTCCTGATCGCGAAAGGCAGAGGCTTCCGCGGCGGCGCGCTTTTCTGTATTTCCGCAGCCTGCCTTTTTTCGGTCGGGATCCTCGTGCCGTGCCGGTATCATTTTCACGAAAACGCGTTCCTGCCCCCGCTGCTGTTCTGGCTTTTTTACGCGGCGGAGAAACGGAATGCGCCGCTGTTCCTGCTGTTTTCCGCGCTGGTCTGCACCGTAAAGGAGGACGCGCCGCTCTACGTCGTCTGCATTGCGCTGTATTTCGCGTTGGAGGAACACGGCGCGGAGGAACGAAACCGCCGCTGCATGTATCTTCTGACCGGCGCGGGCGCGCTGCTGTATCTGTTCTGCATCACAAAATATTTAAAGCAACACGGCGACGGCGCGATGATGATGTCTTCCCGCTTCGGGCTGCTGACGACCGACGCCGCCGAGGGGCTGTTCGGCGTCGTCAAAAACGCGCTTTGCGATCCCGGCTATTTTTTCAGTCTGCTGATCTACGAAAAATCGCTGATCCTGCTGATCGAGCTTTTTCTGCCGCTGCTGTTTCTGCCGTTTATGACAAAAAAGCCGCGCCGATTTTTGCTTCTCATCCCCTTTGCGGTGATGAATCTCGTGATCGGCGCGGGTTACGGCTATGCGGCGGAGCTGGGGTATCAGTATACCTTCGGTCCGGCGGCGCTGCTGCTGTACGTTTCTCTTGTCAATCTCTCCGAAATGCGCACGGAGAAAAAAGCGGTCCTGTCCGCGGCGGCCTGCGCGCTGTCGATCGTCACGGCGTGCGCGCTGATCGGAGGGCAGCTCTCGAATTACGAATATTATATCAAAAACCGCGCGCACTTTCAGCGGCTGGAGGATTGTCTGGATACGATCCCGCAGGACGGCGCGGTGCTGTCGAACACCTTTTATCTGCCGCATATCGCGGATCGGGACGAAATATACCGGCTCGACGACGCGTTTGAGAAGGACGGCGACACGATCGTCGGGCTCATCGACCCGCAGGAATACGATTATATCGTGCTGAATCGCACAAGCGAAAGCGACCGGGCGGCGATCCC
The DNA here is from genome assembly GCA_017429345.1 of Clostridia bacterium. GTDB lineage: Bacteria > Bacillota > Clostridia > Oscillospirales > Acutalibacteraceae > RGIG2774. The sequence goes on from JAFRPB010000172.1 coordinate 11,036, forward strand.
CTGCGTCGAGGACGCGGGCTTTGCCGTGTTCGCGGAATGCGAAGGGGAGATGGTGATCTATGGTAAATTCTGATTTATCGGGGCGTGAACGCCCCGATAAATCAGAATTTACAGGCATCAGGCATTGGGCATTAGGCAATAGACTTGTCAATTTTCCGCAGTGCGCCTCGGTTCCTAATGCCTATTGCCTATTGCCTACTGCCTTACATCCCGATAAATCAGAATTTATTCCGCAGCGTCAATCAGTATTCCGGCGGTTTTGTACCGTTCCTCGTCGGACGGCGCGCCGAGGACGATCGCGATATATTCTCTCCCCGCCCGCGTAAAGGTAATAATGACGCAGCTTCCCGCGGCGGCCGTGCTTCCCGTTTTCAGCCCGGTCACCTCGGGACGATAAAACGCGTCGTTCGGGTTCAGCATCCTGTTGGTATTGTACCACGTCACACCCCCGCCGTCCGCGAGATACGCAGCGGAACGATACTGACTGCACACGTTTTTTATCAGTTCATTTTTTACGGCTGCTTTTGCCAATAAGAGCAGATCCGCCGCGGTCGTGTACTGTCCTTCAGCGTCGTATCCGTCCGGATTGATAAAATGACTGTCCGTCATACCGATTTCTTTTGCCGCTGCATTCATCAAATTCATAAAATATTGTACCGCGGCTGCGTCCGATGAAAAACTGTCAAACTGTTTTGCGACGTTTACCGCAATGCAGTACGCCGCGTCGTTCCCGCTGGACGACAGCATCCCCGTGATCAGCGTTTTCAGAGAGGCTCGCCATCCCTTCTGCAAATAGCAAACGGAAGAATTATATCCCCTCAGGTCGATCTCGTCGCCGACCGTAAAAACGGCGTCCTCCGGGCAGTAACGCAGCGCGGTCAAAGACGTCAGCAGCTTGACAAGACTTGCCGGAGCGATACGCGCCGAGGTATTCTTCCGATATAAAACGGTATCCGCGTTCATGTGATACAGCAGCGCGCTCTCCGCGTTCACGTCGCCGATCCCGACGGCGGGGACCAGTTCCTCCGCCGGAAACGCGTTTTCCAATTTTGCGGCGAAACGCAGAATATACCGCGCGTCGGAGGACGTAACTATGTCGTTCCCGTCAACGTCGAGAAGCGATTTATCGGAAACTGTTGTCAGTCCGGCGGCAACGCGAAGAACGATTCTCGCGTCGGCTGCCGTGATTCTGCCGTCGCCGTTTGCGTCTCCGATTCTCGACGCTGCAAAGCCGGTCGGGCTCGATACAATAAACAAAATCAAGCTCAAAAGAAGAGCGACCGATTTTCTATTCATCTGCGTTTCCTCTCTCACCCGAACAATGCGCGCAGTTCGGCGTTCTGCCGCGGCGTGAGCTCCTTCATATTGTCAAGATATCCGTTCCCGATATACGGTTTATACAGGATATCCCGCATCATGGTCCCGTTGCGGAAGCGAACGGTCATGACGATATCCTCCGCCGTAAAGCGTTCGGGATTTTCCCTGTATTCCTGCATTGCGTCGATCAGCCACTCCGGCGTGGGAGCCTTTTCATTTACAGGCGGGTCCTCCGGCGTGAGCTGAGACAAAATCGCGCATATTCCGTCGATCGTTTCCGCGTCCGTGATCGTTTTTTCTCCGCTCACGCGGTAAGCGCCGTTTTCCGGGACTGCGATCGTATAAGAAATGCTTTCGATCCCCGCGTCCGTCGGCTCCGCGCCGTAAAATTCACAGATCTCTCCGAACGTCCGGTAAGCGAGCCAATGCGATACGGCAAACGGGCTGCAGCGTCCGTCTTTTTCGGCGATCACAACGGCTTTTCCGCCTGTAGGCAAATAATAATACACTTCCGCGCCGACTAAAGACGGTTCGGGGGAAGAAACCTGCGCATCCGGCTCCCGGTTCGGAAAGCTCTCGACGACTGTTCCGACGGATTCTCCCAACGCGGATTCCGGTATGGACTGCGAAATACCGCAGCTTTCATACGCGTCCTCCGGCAATTGCTCATATATGACACCGGAAACGGTCAGCCTGACTTCGTGAATTTCTTCCTCACCGTATGCGTCCGCATCCGGATCGATGCTCGCCGAAAACGGAACAATCGCAAGAGTATTTTCATTCGGAATTTGTGTATTATTTGCCTGTTTCGTCTGTGCGGCGCTTGTTGAAACCGGCGGTTCCGGCCGGAGCATTTTTGTCATTCCGAACGCGCCCGAAAAAACGATAAAACAGGCGCAGAGACTGATGATCAGCGAGCGTCTTCTGATCCGGGCTCTCCGGAAGTCCACTTTGATTTTTGTCATATTTTCCGAATTCGAAAGGTATGATTCATCGATGCCTGCAACCGCGGCATAGATCACATTTTGCGTCATGAATACTACTCCTTCAGATATTTCTTCAGTTTTCTTCGTGTACGTGTCAGGATCGTGCGGACGTAATTTGCCCTGATCCCGTATTCATCTCCGATTTCGGACGGATCCTCCAGAAAATAATAACGGCGGATAAAGACCCCTCTGTCTCGCTCCGTGAGTGTCCCGAGGAACAGATTCAGATCTTTTTTTAAGGTCTCGCCGTCCGAAGGATAGCCGACCGGCAACAACGCCGACAATTCTTCCGTCAGGATCGAATTCTTTTGTATCAGCACTTCGGGATCGACCGAAAACAATTCCGCCAAACACAAGATCATCTTGTATTCCGGCAGCCGTTTCCCCGTCTCCCATTTTGAAACAAGATCGCGGGATACAAACAGCGCGTCGGCAAGCTGACTTTGGGATAAGCCCGCCTCGGAGCGCAGTTTTGCAATGATTTGACCGGTCCGCATAATTAAATCACCCCTGTCTGCAACTGTATTGTACCCCGTTTGCTCCAAAGCCGCAAGGGACAGAATGCATCATCGTTTTTTCGTCAGACAGAATTTTCAGGGATAAGGAATGAGGGATAAGGGCTTGTATATTTTCATTTTTGCCTCAAAAAAACGCGATAGCGTTTGATTTATCAACAATAAACGAAAAATAAACCGTGACGCAGAACGTATAATTTTCGTTCTCTCATCCCTAATCCCTCATCGCTCATCCCTGCGAATTCTGATTTATGTGCAAGCGCATAAATCAGAATTTGAATACACAAAACACAAAAGAAGCGAACGCCTGAGCTTCCGCTTCTTTTGTGTTTTTCTTTTTTTCTGCGGCTGATTTCGGAGAAAAATCATGAAACAGTATTCTTATTCCGCAACGATATCTCCCTCCGCCGGAGACGGTTCCTGCGGGATGATATAGTCTGCGACTGCCGAAGGATCGGCCTGCGGATCGATCATGACGTAATAGTGCGTGGTCGTCAGCGCCTCTCCTTTGTCTGTAAATCTGATACATACCGCGGTGTTTTTATTGACGCCTTTGATCGCATAAACAGCGGCTCTCAGGGTTTCCGGCTCGGACGAATGCCCGTCGTAATATACCCATTTTGCGCTGACGGTCACGTCGCCGAGCTTTTCGCCGACCTTTTCTTCTTCGATCACCTTGCCGGGAATATAGTCCGAATACTCTTCGTCGACGACTTCGTAAACGTACTTTTTGTAAAACGCGGATTCATTGTTTTTGATCGTGACGCTGATGAACGACATGAGCGCCATGATCAGCGCGATCAGTTTTTGTAAAGCTGCCGTAATTTCCATATTGATACCTCCATGTTATTCCTCATTGTTCGGTACGGTCGTCGGAACGGTATAATCCGAAACGCGGAACAGCTCCGCACACGGATCATAAAGGACGTAAAAATGATCTGTCGTCAACGCTTCCCCCCGATCGGTGAATCTGACGCAAATTGCGACTGTTCGGTCAACGCCCGTAATTTCAAACAGTTCACAACGAAGACTTTCGGTCGCGGACATTGATCCGTCCGCATATTGCCAACCCGCCGTCGCCGTTGCCCGCCCGATAATCGCGCCGACTTTTTCTTTTTCAATGACTTTTCCCGGGAGATAATCCGCGTATTCGGGAGCGTCAATTCGAAAGACGTATTTCTCAAACGCAACGATCTCCGGCGAATCGGACGACGGAGCGGGTTCCGCGGCGGTTGTGGGGGCTGAAGTCGGCGGGGTCTGCGTCGGCGGTTCCGTTATCGGGATGATTTCGGTCGGCGGGGTCTGCGTCGGCGGATCCGTTGTCGGGATGACTACGATCGGCGGGGCCTGCGTCGGCGAATCCGTTGCGGGGGCGACTGTCGTCGGCGCAGCCGCGGTCTCGGTCTGTTTCGTGATGTTTCCGGCTCCCGCTGTTTCGGAAACGACGCCGGAAACGGTCGGAGACGAAGGCGCGGTCGCGGGCGGATGAAAACCGGGCGCCGTCGTTGACGGTTTTGACGCTTCCGGCTCCGGCAGCGTCGTTTCCGCAGTCGACAAGGTCGCGACAGGCGCGGCTGCCGTTGCGGCGTCCTGCCCCGCGGAATCGCCGTTCGATCGGCTGACGCCGCCTGTTTCGGTCGGCGGGACGGTCGGCATTTTTCTCTTTATGCCGCGATATCCGACGCCGACCGCCGCCGAAACGGCAACGAAACAGCAGATCATCGCGCCGAGCGTTTTTTTCCTGCGCGTTTCATACGCCCGGAAGCTTTGTCGCGCGCTCTCGATATCGCACGCTTCCTCAAGCTGTTTTCCGTCCAGATCGGCAAACGCAAGCAACATATCTCGGCCGTTCATTCTCTCACCTCATCTTTGATGTATTTTTTTAATTTCTTCCGTGTCCTGGCCAGGATCGTACGAACAAAGTTTTCTTTAATACCGAACATATCCGCAATTTCGGCAATATCGTCAAGAAAAAAGTATCGGCGAACAAAAACGGTGCGGTCGCGTTCGGACAGCGTATCGAGAAATACGCTCAGTATTTTTTTCATTCGCGCTGCGTCCGGCTGCACGCCGGGCGGAACACAGGCGGAAAGCTCCCGCGAAAACATCTCCGCGTCGATCAGCTCGTCGATCTCCACACAGAACAGTCCCGCAAGCTCTTTCAGAAGACCGATATTGGGTCTGCGTTGTCCGAGCTCCCATTTTGAAACCAATTCTCTGGATACAAACAGCTTCTCCGCCAGCTGCTCCTGCGTCAGGCCCGCCCTGATCCGCAGCTCCTGTATTTTTTGACCGGTTTTCAAAAGATCACCTCCGGCTGCAATTTCATTATACCCGACGCGCGCCGCTTACTCAAGGTACAAAACGCAACGCAGAAAAGCGGACCATTTTGAGTATGCGGTAAATTCTGATTTATCGGGGCGTTGGGCACACCCGCCGGTAGCACGGCAGACCTCTGCCGTTTTGAATGTCGTTGCGGGCGGGCGGCATAGAATGGCGTCCCGTCCCGACGGCATTCAACTTTAAATTTCGTTGACCGAGATCGATTTTTATTGCGTCGTAC
>JAFRPB010000173.1 GCA_017429345.1 Clostridia bacterium
ATAATTTCTCACTCCGTAAAAATTGTTTTATTTCATAGTAATAAACTTCACGGTGAATGTCAAGCGGAAGCGTCGTGAGCGGTCGAAATCAGACGGTAAACGGCATAAAATACGGCGAACGGTAAAAAAACAGCGCCGAACGGTAGTATTTGTAAAAAAATAGTATTGAAAATAATATTCAAAAAATGATAAAATAATAAAAAAACGAGAGGATCGGATGCTCATTATGAGAAAGTTTTTATTATCGTCGCTGATATGCGTTTGCGGATTGTTTGTCTTTTCCTTCGTCGCGTTTGCGGAAACGACCGAGGACGGGCTGTTTGACTATGAGATCATGACGGACGAGGAAAACGGGGATCTCGTTTTCGCGCAGATCACGAAATACAACGGCGAGGTCGGCGGAGACCTGACGCTGCCGGACGAGCTCGGCGGGTATCCGGTAATGAGTCTTGCAAGCGATTTTCTTTCGTTTCAATTCAACAGCGAACACAACGTTCAGATATCGGAGCATTTTGATTCGATCAGACTGCCGAAGAACTTAAGCGACTTTACCGTAACGTCATGCTTTAAGTGGACGGAAAAATTTGTCATATCCGAAGAAAACGAGTGGTTTTGTACGGACGAATACGGAGCGTTTTATGATAAAGAAAAAACGTATTTGTATGCTTACCCCGTATTCGGCGCCGCAAAAGAATATTCGATCCCCGAAACCGTCGTCAGCGACGATTATGTTTACTCAAAATTTATTTACTGCAGATATTTGGAGCGCTTGGTCGTACCCGGGGAAATAAAAAAAATCGGTTCAACCTTTTGTACTTATGCGAACAGCCTGCGCGAACTGATCCTGCGTGAGGGCGTCGAAGAAATAGACGAAAACTGTACCGGCGTCTGCAACGCGATGGAAAGGGTTGTTATGCCCTCGACGCTGACGAAGATCGGTCATCACGGACTGAGCGGTCTGCGCAAAGTGAAAGAGCTGGTGATCCCGGCAGCGGTCAACTATATAGGCTACGCGGGGCTGAGCGATAACAAAATCATGGAGCGCGTCGTATTTCTGGGCGTACCCGATACCGTTGAGTGGATGGGCGGCGTTTTCGGCGCCAACCCGATGCTGAAGGATATTTACTTCGTCGGTACGCAGGACGAGTGGAACGCGTCGCCGATTGCGCGTTACGTCCCGGAAGGCGTAACGCTGCATTTCGGCGCGGATTATATAACGGAAAACGACGTGATGATCGACTATAAAGACGCTCTATTATCGCTGAAGGGCGGTTCGGTGAACGGCGGCGCCGCCGGAAGTCTTTTCCCCTGGGATTTCTATGCGGGCGAATGTGAGATGCTGTCTTGCGCAGCAGATGTGAAACAGATCGGGGCGTACGCGTTCCATGATTTTACCGAACTGTCCGAAATCGTTATTTACGGCGACGGCGTGACGGTTGCGAAAAATGCGTTTGCAGGCTGCGAAAAGCTCGATACGGTCGTCGCATTCGGCGATATCGCGTTTGAGGACGGGGCGCTGCCGGTTGGCGCGGTCGTGTACGCTCCGGCGGGGGCCGAAGTGTCCTGCGGCGGCAGGATCATTCGTTTTTCTTATGAAGACGGCGTTCTGTCTCTGAACGGAGAAATCGACACGGACGCCTACGAATTCCTCGACGTCGTCGCTGTGCTTTGCGACCGGCTCGGCACGGTGGAAAGGCTTGACGTTTCCTCTCTGCATCTGGACGGCGTGGAGTTTTACTACAAAGACGAAAACGGAAGAAAACGGCGGATCGAGGACGATACGCTCGTTAATGGCACGGTTATCGTCGGCGTACCGGAAGAGGACGGCGAAGACCGTGAACTGACGTTTAACGAGCTTTGCGAAGGAATTGCGGACGGAACGCTGACCGGTTTTTATTTCTCGACGGCGACGCAGGAGCACGGCGAAAACATCGATACGCCGGTTGAGCTCAGCTTGGCCGAACGCGTACAGGAATCCATTCAGCGCGTATTGAAGGCGATCGTCACGCTGCTGAACAGACTGTTCCGGTTTTTGAAGAATCTGGGGAAATAATCGAATGCGTCCGTGAAGACTCGATTGTATATCCTGCGTAGACTGCGATCATCCTGCGCGTCGAAGGATCGGTATTTCCGTTTCCCACGGAACACGGAAGTCAGTCAACGAAATAATGCTCAACAAATTATTGACATGTATTGATTCTATCGTAAATCTATCGATTTTCAGATTAAAGCGCTCGTCAGACTGACGGGCGCTTTAAAGTGTCAGGAATAGATATGAATTGGTTGACTACAGTAACGTGATCTATTTTGGATAAAAGGATGTTTAGGATAATTATAAGCAAAATTGTATCCTTGAATTCTACCTTGATTTACCGTTCGGCGCGAAATATCGACCGCTCACCATTTATATTAAAAGTAATACTTGTCTTATTAATTTTGTTTTGTTAGTTTTATTTTAATAGATAGTTATTGAAAGGATGTTTTGCGAATGAAAAAAATTGTTTCTGTTTTAATTGTTTTGTCTGTTTTTGTATCATCGGCTTTTATTTTTTCTTATAAAACTGCCAGTGCTTCATCAATTGATGCTGCATGTGATTGGGCTGTTGCAGTTGCTAATGACAATTCGCATGGATATTCTCAATCGAAAAGATACGGAAATCCGGATTATGATTGTTCGTCTCTTGTGTGCGGGGCTTTTGCACAGGCAGGCTTCGGTGTGGATGCTCAAGGAAATACAAGAACAATGGTAGCAGATTTTCAAAATCACGGTTTTTCATATATTACCAATATAGATCTCTCATCTTCTGCTCAGCTTATCCGAGGAGATATATTGTGGAGATCAGGTCACACGGAACTGTATGTAGGGAATAACAAAATATGCGGAGCCCATATGGATTATGATGGAAAAGACGGTGATTCGAACGGTAAAGAAATTAACGTTCAAAATTACTATTATAAAAGCTATAGCGGCACCGTATGGCAGGGGATTTTGAGATATAACGGTAAACCGATCGAATATGATACTGTAGCGGAAGGAAATTACAGTATTGTTAATGCGGGAAGCGGGAAATATTTGAATGCTTTTGCCAATCCCGGAACTGCCAAAAAGAATACTGATATTCGTGCCTGTAACGGTGACGGTACGCCTGAACAAAAATTCCGCATCCAATCTGCCGGAGAAAACAAGTATTACATCAGATCTCTTTCCAATGATAATCAATTTTGTGTAAATGCAAGCTCCGGAAGCACGGTTAATAATGGCGCGAATGTTCATCTGTGGGAATTTAATGACGTTGCCTCTAAGTTATGGTATTTCAAACTTGAAAATGGAGCTTATGTTATCTATAACGTAATGAATCCAAGTTTAGTATTGACTGCAGCAAATTATGATCACAGAGCGAATGTCTGCGTCAGTACATACACAGGAAGTGATTTACAGCGTTGGCAGCTGAACAGCATTAACCCGCATACACACAACTTTTCTTCATCAGTTACCAAAAATCCCACCTGTGACGATACCGGAATAAGAACCTTTGTTTGCGACTGCGGCGCATCTTATAATGAGGCTATTCCTATGACGGCGCATACCGTAACTGTCGTCAGCGGAAAAAATGCAACTTGTACGGAATCCGGTTTAACTGATGGAACAAAATGTGCCGTTTGCGGAATAGTTTTACAGGCAAATCAGGAGATTCCTGCATTGGGACATGATTGGGAAAGCGAATTCACCGTTGACAGAGAAGCAACAGAAAGTGAAAGCGGAGAAAAATCGCGTCACTGCACGCGTTGCGATGCGCGTAAGGATGTTACGGAGATACCTGTCAATAATATAACGCCTCCCAAACCCGATATACAATACGGTGATATCGACGGCAATGGTGAGATTGATATTAAAGATGTCGTCTTATTGCGAATGTATTTAGTCGAAATTAATAAAGATGAAAGCAGTATTCCAAGTAGCTTCCATTCTGATGAGGCAGATGTGGATTCTGACGGAGATATTACTATAAAAGATTTGGAATTACTCCGTTCATATCTTGAACAAATGTCTATTGAAACCGGTGAATCACCGGTACAACTCGGACCGAAAACTGAGAAAGGAGAATAATTTACAATGAAAAAGAATAAAATCATATCTTTCTTTCTTTCCTTTGTTATGCTATTTACCCTCTTCGGGAGTTCTCTCAGTAAAGTGGTTGTTTCCAATGCGGCAAATCACTCGCAGGATGAAGCTGTCGCGTGGGCGCGGGCGCAAGCGAGCAATCCTCGTGATTTTGACGGATGTAACGGCGTTCAATGTGTTGATTTGATATTTTGGTATTATCAGTATCTGGGAGTTCCGGTAGTTTACGGCAACGGCTGTGATTTTGCTTGGAATACGCTCCCGAGCGGATGGACCCGTATAGCAAATTATAACGGATTTATTCCACAGCCGGGAGATATTGCAGTCTGGACTTATGCCAGCAGTTCTTATGGACATGTAGCGATCGTATTATCTGCAACAGCGTCAAATATGACCGTCGCTGAGTTTTTAGGCTCTTCTCATACGGGCAGAGTTAATGTATATACATATCGTTATGGTACATTTTACGGTGTCGTCAGACCCGATTTTACCACTCCGCCTGAGATTACGTTTTCTGATATAAAAGAGGGAGTATATAGCTTTGTCAATAAAAGCAGCGGATTATATTTGAATGCGCTGGCATATGCTGGACAGGCAAATACTTCAACTAGAATATGCACATCTGTTGCAGACGGTACAGCTGAACAGAAGTTCAGAGTGCAAAGTGCTGGGAATAAACAATATTACTTGCGTTGTCAGTCAAACGGAAATGAGTATTGCGTTAACGCATATTCTCCGAATGATGTTGTCAATGCGGGGGCATATACGCATCTTTATAATTTTAATTCGAATGCGTCAAAGCTTTGGAAATTCCAGGAGGAAAACGGGTATTACATTATTTATAATGCGTTGAATCCTTCAGTAGTTCTGACTGCGGCAAGTAACAATGCGCGTGCTTCGGTTACCGTTGAGTATAAAAACGGAAGTGATCTTCAAAAATGGAAAATCGAAGGTTTGCAGACAGTTCCGAAACCGTCTAATGCAAAAGCGACGGCTGACAAGACACGCGTTCAGGTCGGCTCGAGTATCAATTTCTCTTTTTCTGCGGATAATGTTACCGATTATTGTATCGGGCTTGACAGAAACGGTTCCAGAATATTTACAAGCGGCGTTAATTCTTCGTATTCCTATAAGTGTGATCAGCCCGGTTTTTATTCTGCTTATGTGACTTGTTCAAATGCATCAGGGAGCGTAGACAGCAACCGAGTGTATTGGGTTGTTTATGATAACGCGAAAAGTGATTTTTATGCATATATTATTAAGCAGGATACCTGGAAGCATGTTGAAAATGCTGTTGCAAACGTTCAGATAGCAAATAAAGGTAATGATTCTTTTGATCCGAAACAGGTTTGGCATTTTGTGAAGCAGCCGGACGGCAGTTTCAAGATAATCAATGAATACAACGGTAAGCTTTTGGATGTTGAGAATGTCGGAACTGCCAATAATACCAATGTTTCAACCTACTTAGACAACGGAGGAAAGAATCAACGTTGGTATCTTGTTACTTTCGATAATGCAACATATATTGTGCCGTCGTATGTGGATAAGGTTTTGGATGTATCGAATAATAATAATAATCCCGGAGCAAATATTGCAATATATGATTTTAACGGATCTACTGCCCAGAGATTTGCAGTATATGATCTGGTGAATGATAAAACCGATTATAAAAAACCGGCAGCGCCGGATAAACCGGTAGTTTCGGTAACCCCCGGGAATGCCGGAAAGAGAACTGTGATCACATGGACAGAATCTGCGACAAAGGGTTCTTTTGATGAAAGAAAGTATAAACTCAATATGAAGCAAGAAGGATCGGATTTATCGCTTTTTGCGTTCATGAGCTTTACCGGTACTCAAGCCGAAGTTCCGATTCCGTTGGGAAGCGGTCGTTATTATGTATCAGTTTTAGCCTATAACACAAAATATGACAACTACTATACTGAGAGCGATAAGATTTCATTTGAAATCAAGGACTGCAATCACGTATGGGATAGTGGAGAAGTTACAAAAAACGCGACCTGTACGGAAGCAGGAGAAAAAATCCTTACTTGTACATTGTGCGGAGAAACCAAAAAAGAGGAAATCCCCGCATCGGGACATTCATGGTCAGATGAATGGGTGATTGATCGTGCCGCAACTGAAATAGAAACAGGCGAAAAGTCGCATCATTGTGTTTATTGTGGTGAGAGAAAGGATATTACCGTTATTGATAAAATAAATACAACGGAATATCCCGAGCCGGTGGAATTCAGCGCTTCGGCGTCGCAGATTTCCGATGCATTTTTCAATATCGCATGGCAGGTTAATAAAAATGCAGGTCAGGATGTTGAATATATGGATGCCCGCGTTTGGGTTGACGGCGCAGATCGACCGGAAAATCCGGATTGCATTGTCGAATCTGCTATGGTCGGCGTAAAAGATGAGACTTGTTTCGGAAGCGCTGTAGCGGTTGGCATTGGCAGTGAAATCGATATCGTGTTAGAGCGGAACGTCATATACAGATTTGAGATGAATACCGTTATCGATGGTAAAACCTATACTGTCACAGATACTTTCTCATTGGATAACGGAAGTGTTCAGTTGTCATTGTTCCCGGAAAATGCTTTTTATCTCGGCGCAACTGACAGTTCGGTATACGACAATACGGTATCGGTTGACGTTATTCTGAATAACAATCCCGGAATTGCCGGTATGGTCGTATCCATGAATTATAATCCTGAGATATTAGAGATTACAGGCTTGAAAAAAGGTGATGTGTTTGATTCTATAACCGGTGCAGGTGATAAAAATATTGTTCTTGACAATGCGACAAACACAACGGATACCGGTATTCTCTTTACTGTTGATTTCCGCTTAAAAGATGCAGACAGAATTGATGATTCTTTTGTCGGCGTCAATATCGACTCTTGTGTCGCGATAAACGGTTCCGGCGAAAATACGAAGATTGTTGACGTTGATTATGTGGCTGTTCCAGGCGTAATGATTCCGATTATTATGGTTACACCCAAGTTTACAACGGAAATCTTAATGGAAGCGTTTCTTGAAAATAATTATTTGCTTCATGAATCTCCGTCATTCTATTCTCTGATTGAAAATACCGATGAAAACGGAATCTTACTGGATGCCGAAGGTGTTTATTCGATTGTATTTTCAGATATTGACGAAGACGCAGAAGATGAGCTTATCGCGTTTGTTTTGGTTGATGATGTATCTTCGTTAACCGGTAAACCTGTTCAACAGCTTAGAATTGAAGTCTACGACTTGGATGAAAACGGACTTGTTGTAAAGAGTCAGTATTGTCCGGAAGGGTTTAATACAGATTATTTATATGAGTTAGACGGGTCTTATCATCTCTATGTGACATTGGATAACGGAAAAATAATTCTGCTTAAAATGTTTTCATATGATCAATATGAGTATGATTATCGTGTTTTGTCATATAAAGATGGTTTGTTTGAGAATGAGAATTCATACAAATTCTTTTCCTACAGTGTTGAAAATGAGACCGTTTTCAATGTGACGCATGACAATACGGTTCTCGAAGCATCTGTCGGCAGCGAAGAAGCGAAAAAAATAATTGCCGATATAAAAACCGACCTAAAAGATTTTGTAACGGATCTTGAATTATTCCCGCTGGATGAAAACGGAGATATTATTGATTATTACGCGTTCTCCGAAAACAGCATGTTTGAGATGTGTCGAGAGACTGATGTTGAAAATGGCATTGATTCCTTTGTTGTGCTTGATAGCTCGGACTCTATCAGATCGTATTCCGATTACATTGATCTTTTAAGAGAACCGAGAAACAAGGTAAGTACACGCGGAGATTTTGACGGAAACGGACAGGTTGACAGCGATGATGCAATCTATTTGCTGTATTATACGTTCTTGCCGGAAAAATATCCGATTGATCAGGACGGAGACGTTGACGAAAACGGATATATCGACAGCGACGATGCGATTTATCTGCTTTACTATACATTCCTGCCTGATAAATATCCGCTGAAATAACGAAAGCAAAAAGGAGGCTTGAAAATGTGTAAGAGAATCTTATCTTCAGCATTAGTTATTATTTTTGTTTTATTAAGCTTCAATTTGACTGTGTTTGCGCATGGTTTTTCCGCGGTTTTTTCAAGTGCTGCCGGAAAGCCGGGTGAAACCGTTGAAATCAAATTATCACTGACAAACGATCAGCCTGTAAAGAGTCTTGCATATACCGATTTGGATTTTGACGCCGAAGCGTTAACATTTGTTCAAGGCGATTGGAATGTTGACGGTGCAATTATCAACAGCGCAAAATCAGAAGAGGGTGTAATGGCAAAAACAGAAAGTTCTGTTATATCGGGCGAAATATTGACTTTGAAGTTCGAAATTAATAAAGACGCTTCCGGCGGCGAGTATAAAATAAAAGCTAATATTAACGCGAACGGCAAAGCACTGAGCGCGATTGCTTCCCCCGGAACAATTACCGTCAATGCGGAAAATAAAAATCCGCAGCCGAGCTTTAAAGGACAATTTGAGAATGTCAGCGGAAAAAGCGGCGATAAAATCGAAATAAAACTGAATTTGATAAATGAATCAGCTGTTAAATCAATTGCGTACACTGATTTAAAATTCGACAGCGATGTGCTGACCTTTATTAAAGGCGAGTGGAACGTTGAAAATGCTACAATGTGTCCGGCAAACGCTTCGGAAGGAGCCGTTGCGATTCAGGAAGCAAAAGTTCTTTCTGGCGAAATTCTTACTCTTGTGTTTAAAATAAATGAAAATGTAAGCAGCGGCGATTATTATGTAACCGCAAACATTTCCGCCGACGGCAATAAACTGAAGTCGGACGGTGTTACGTGCAAAGTAAATGTTGAAACATCCGTTCCTTGGGGCGTCTTTTCAGGGGTCTTTCTGAATACAGGCGGATATCCCGGGGATATGGTAAATGTGGTAATGCAATTATCAAATGAAAACTCGATAAAGTCATTGGCGTATATGAATTTAACATTTGATAAAAATGCATTAACATTTATAAAAGGTTCCTGGAATATTGAAAATGCAGTTATTGAAGCTGCAAATGAATCAGAAGGAGCAGTAGCGGTTTCCGAGGCTCAGATCCTGTTGGGGAATGTACTGACGCTGACATTCAAGATTAATGATAATGCCAGTGAAGGAGCTTATGAGATCAATGCGGATCTTTCAACCGGAGGAAATAAACTGATTGCAAAAATAGATACGGCAACGGTGACAGTTTATCCGGAAATCAAAGAGAGAGGACCGGAGCTGCCGGATCCCACAGTGGAACTGGACCCCCAGTCGGTGAAAATCGGTTATGACAGCTTCACGTACGTATTTAATATCGAAAAAGACGAGACGCAGAAGATGACCGGCTATACCCTGACGGTCAATGACAGAAACAACAAGGAGCTCGCAAACGGAACCTTCTCGGCGAATTATACGGATAAAGGCGAAAAGAAAATTACCGTGACGATTGATTCGAAGAAGGATATGCCGAAGCTTGTGATCGAGCCCGGGAAATCGTATCATTATACATTCACAGTTACGATTGACGGCAAAGAGTATAAAATGATGAGCGTATTCACGACAAATGCGAAACCGGTCGATCCCGGTCCCGGTGATAACAGCGGGAAGGACAATCCGTCGGTATTGTATGGTGATATAACCGGGGATGGTGAAATAGATATTTTAGATGTAATTACGTTGCGTCGATATTTGGCAAAGTGGAATGTCAAAATCGTTGATGCTAATGCGGATGTAAACAAAGATGGTGAGATTGATATCTTAGATGTTATCAAACTTAGAAGATATTTGGCAAATTGGAATGTTGTCCTCGGTGAATAGGTCATATTAAGTATTTCTTTGTTGTTTTAAATGCAGCTTAAATATTTCAGTAAAAATGAGAGGTTTATTGTAAAATGAAAAAAACAGTAGTATTTGTTCTTTCGATTCTTTTGCTGTTTTCAATGAGTGCGTCTTTTTTTGCGATCGCTGCAGACGCACCGAAAATCACAGGTTCAGAAGTTAAAGGCGCCCCCGGAGATACAGTTACCGTTTCTTTCAGTATTTCCGGCAATACTGGTTTCCTCGGAATGCAGTCTGAATTTGTTTATGATTCAAACGTATTGACGTTGAAGTCGGTGAATTATACAAAACTGTTTGGCAACGGATTTGCCGATACGAAGTCGGAAAATATTTCTGATAATCCCTATTCGTTCAATATCGATGGAATGGATGCATCAGATGCGAATGGTCAGCTTGTCGTTCTTGATTATGAGATTATTAAGAAAGCTGCTGACGGAACGTATGATGTAACTATGAATATCAGTAAGTTCATTAATGGAGATGCTGAGAAAATAGCTGTTGATAGCGCTGTTGCCAAAATCACCGTCGAAGCTCCTTCCACTGCTCACGAGCATAAGTGGGACGATGGCAAAGTGACGAAGGAACCCACCTGCGGAGCCGAAGGCGAAAAGACCTACGAGTGTGAGTGCGGCGAAAAGAAAATTGAAAAAATCCCCGCCACCGGCGAGCACAAGTTTGGCGATTGGGTTGTTGTTCAGGAGGCTTCTGAGGCTGACGGTCTGAAAGAGCGCGAATGCTCCGTTTGCCACACGAAGGAAACGGAAGTCATCAAAGGCAACGGCGGTCTGCCTCCCACTGAAAGCGGCACCACGACCACGAAGCCGACGACGACCACGAAGCCGACGACGACCACCGAAAAAGATACCGGCAAGACCACAACCAAGCCCTCGAAGAGCGGCGGCATCCCGCGTACCGGCGATGCAGGCGTTTCTCTCGCGGTTGCGGCCGTGGTTGCCGCAATGTCCGTTGCGGGCGTCACGATCGTCATGAAGAAAAGGAACGACGACTGATTTCAGTCGCTGTCCGAACAAAGATCTGTCTGAATTCACATAAGCTGCATTTGATTCATATGTGCCGCGCCTTCTTCGGAAGGCGCGGTTTTCTCGTGTAACATATTTCCAATATGGCAACAAGAAGGTGCCATTGTGGAAAATCAAGCGTTCTTATACATGAAAATCTCAGTTTCGTTCCCGATTTCGGCGATTTCGTTCCCCGGCGCTTGATTTGAGAGTGATTGTGCTTTAAAATTATACAATAAGAAAATAGTTCTTGAAACCGGGATATTTTTGTTATGCAATTGAGAAAGGGTTGGGATGCACAATGAGAATTGCGATTTGCGACGACGAAGAGCTTTTCAGAAAAAAGTTTCGGGAAAAGATCACGGAGTATTTTATACAAAATAATATCGTCTGCGAGATTCGCGAGTTCTCTTCCGGCAGCGAATTCGCTGCTGTAAACAGGGAGTTCGATCTTGTTTTTATGGATTGTCAGCTGACGGACGGGAACGGGATCGATTACATCCGTCAGGTCCGGCAGGTCAATCCGAATCTGCTTGTTATTTTTCTGACTGTGTACAGCGAATATGCGATCGAGTCGATCCGTCTCGATACATTCCGGTATCTTGTGAAGCCTGTGCCGGACGAGCTTCTGGCGGAGGCGCTCGACAGCTTTGTCAGGCTCTATCAATACAACAGAAAGATCATTGTGCCCACGGGCGGTAAGACCTATTATATCAACGCCGACGACGTAATGTATATCGAGGCAGATAAAAAATACACGATCGTGCGCACCGTAACGGGGCAGCACCATTCCACAAAATCGATATCCGATTTTTATGCGGAAATCAATAACGCACATTTTTTCAGAACGCACCGTACATATATTTTGAACATGAAATATGTTTCCAGTATTGAAAAGAAAACGATCGTGCTCACGAATGGTGAAAAAGTGCTCTGCAGCTCGATGCATTACGATGAATTTCTGAAAAACTATATGAGCTATTTGAAATACGAGTCCTGAAGGTGCCTGTTTATGTATCATGTCTGGCAGTATCCGGTCTTCGTGCTGCACGATCTTGCGGCGATGACCTGCATGACGGTCGTGCTCGCCGCGGTGCGTGGATTTGAGGAAAGGAAAAGAGCCGTTTCCGTCGGCGTTTTTATTGCCGCGTTTTGTGTCTCAGCATTAAATATCGCGTTGCTTCCCACCTGGGTCGCCCGTACGGATTTCGATACCGGCTTTACGATCTACGGCGGAATCGCCCTTTTGCCGATCATCATATTCCCGCAGATTATCCTTCATTCGTCGCGGCATTTCAGCTCCGCGCTGATCTGCTTTGCGCTGAACGTAGGCGCGGAAGGGCTCTTCAGCGTGTTCGGATATGTTTTCGACGATCTGGACGGCTGGGCGTATCATTTTTACGAAACGGTCTTCTGTCTTGCTGTCTATACGATCGTGATTCTGTTTTTCGTTTACACAACGAAAAATAAGGATCTGAAGATCATCAGGAGTACTGTGGATCTGATTCCGAAATGGCTTTACGCCGTGATCATCGTTTGTTCCTTTTCCTCGTTCTTCAGCGTGATGGGCGGTAATTCGCCGGAGCTATACAGCTTTGAAAAAATGACCGCCGTTCTGCGGGCGCTTTCCGTTTTCGGCGTGATCCTGTTCTCAGGGTATTTTGTGTTTAAAGTGTTTTCTTTGATGGCGAAGCAGAACCGCATCCTGTTGCAGATGAGTATGCAGCAGACGAATTATGAGCAGCTGCTGAAAAACGACGAGCAGCTGCGACGCTTTCGGCACGATTACAAAAATCATATGCTTGTGGTCACCTCGCTTCTGAACGCCGGTCTGATGAACGAGGCGAAGGAATATCTTAAGACCATAAAAATCTCTTCGGGTATGTCAGAAAAAAAGTTTCTGACCGGTAATTTTGTTGTCGACGCGATCCTCAATAACAAATGTGCGCTTGCCGAAGAACTGAAAGTTGATCTTCAGTTTCACGGGGTCGTTCCCGAGAGCGGGATTGAGAACGCAGATCTTTGCACTGTCGTCGGCAATTTGATCGATAACGCGATCGACGGCGCGGCACGGTATCCCGGCGAACGGTATGTAAAGGTCGGCGCGGCAGTGCGGAACGGTTTTCTGAGCATATCTGTGATAAATCCCGTATCGCAGCGCGTTCCGATCAAAAATAACCGGATCAAAACCACAAAAAGCGATGCGGGCAATCACGGCATCGGGCTGAAAAATGTCGCCGCCGCCTTAAAAAAATACCACGGAACGCTTTCTCTCTCGTGCGACGACCGACAGTTCACCGCCGACGCTGCGCTGCGTCTTCGGCATGATTTGAAAAACTCTTAAGGCGAGACATATACGGGATCTGACATCCTGAAATAAGAAAACAAGATTCCCCGGGAGCCGATGCGGTTCCCGGGGAATCTTAAGTTAATTACGGTCAATTGCCTGTGCTTGTCAGGAAAGCTTCAGCGTCGCGTTATAATCATCAATACCGTAATTGCCGACCGTGTTTTTCATGGTCTCATAGAAATCAAGCGTCTCGCCCTGTGCGCCCTTGAGCGTTTTGACAAAAGGCCTGATGCGTTTGAATACCTTCAAAAGCGTATCTCCGCCGGGCGTACCTTCAACATAAGGTTGATTCCCTTCAAAAACGGAACGAACCATTTTGATCGCAAACCCCACCAGAGGCTCGTTCTTGATCTGCGGATCCGCGTGGATCATAAGCAGCCGGGCAAATCCGCCGACGGTCATTTTCGACAGTTTTTTCCCGAGCTTCGGGAATGCCTTGAGAAGAACGGGCTTTTGTTTGATGCGCAGCTTGTTCATCAGACGGACTGGATCGTCCCGCATGCAATCGATATATGTATGAATCATGCGGTCAAACTGTGCCTGAAGGTATTCTTCTCCGCTGAGACCGTTTTTCTCCCATTTGAAATCGGGTATGGGAATGCTCTCGATCTGCGCGGTATGCTCATCCGGAAGCGTTACAAGACGCAAGAACGCCGGGCAGCCGATCGTCGAGCCGGTGCATACGTCGTAAAAACGGTTGCCTTTCTCGGTCTCGACTGTGTTAATGCTCTGATTGTGCATATGTCCGGTGAAAATCAGATGAACGCCGTTGTCTGCGAGCGTGTCGATCAGTTTTTTGCTTTCGGGCTGACGCGCGTCGGGAATCAGAGCGAGAAGCGGCTGGCCGGCGAGCACGGGGTAGTGCTCCATGGCGATCATCATTTTGCCGTCGTCTTGCGCTTTTTTTGCCTGCGCGGCGATCCAGGCGAGAAATTCGTCGTCATATGCGATGTGCTTTGCATCGGGAGAGTCGTTGCAGAGCGCGAGCAGACGCACGTCGTCGGAAAGCTCAGCGACATATGAAAAATGCTGTTCGTTCACCGCGATCGCATCGGCAAATCCGAAATTTTTATAATATGCAAAAAGCTCTTCAAACTTTGTGCCTTCTGGCGTGAAGCGCCCCGATTCGTTAAAGCCGAACGGGGAATCATTGTAATCATGTCCGGCGGTAATGACATAAACGCGCTTGCCGCTCTTTTCGCGAAATTCACTCAACAACTTTGAAAAAGCCTCGTTACTCTCTTTTTCGCCGTTGAACGAAAGATCCCCTGCGATCAGAACGATATCCGCTTCGTCAGCGTCGGTAAGCCAATCAAAAACAGCCTCGTTGATCGCCTGCGTCTCGGCATAGCATTTTTGTTCGAAATCCATAAATTTCTCATATTCCTCGCCGAACGCGCCGATGGAGTTCTTAAAAAAGTGGGTGTCGGTGATCAGATAGAATTTCAATGGCTGCATAAAACAGTCTCCTTTTCTCAGAATATGTTTTAATTATAACCGAAAAAAACGGAAGGTTCAATAAAAAAATACGCCTTTTGTAAAATTTTTTCGGTAGGAATATAAAAATCGATTAAAATACGCAGAAATGAATGCGAAAGATTTTCAGTCGCAGATTTTTGTATTCATAATTTACCGCGTGGGCGAACTGATACTTGAATTTGCGGTTTCATTCTGATAAAATGTATTATGTAGAATAAAAATCCGAACCGGAGGGAAAACAGATGCGATTTGCCGTTTTATCCGATACCCATTATATCTCAGAAAAGGTTCTGTACGACGAAGGAAGCGTGAGCCCGCGGGCTATTCTTCGACGAGACGTCAATAAACAGGTTTTCAACGATCTAACAAAGCGTACGGATCTTGACACGATCCTCATCACGGGCGACCTGACCGACGCGGGCGACCTCGACAGCCACCGGGAATTCATTGAGATCCTGCGCGAGGTCAAGGCGAGCGGCAAAAAGGTTTACGTACTGACCGCAACGCACGATTTCCATTTCAGCCGTGCTTACGTCAGCGTTTACGAACAACCTGTAAGATATAAAGACCGCCCCTGGGAAAAGCCCTGGTGCGACCTTGAGAATACGGATTATAAAAGTCTCGTCGCCGATGAATTCGCGGGACTTTCCGCTGAGGAATGCCGCCCGCTTGTCAGACCCGTCGCTTTTCCCGATGATCTTTGGGAAATGTACCGCGAGTTCGGCCGCGATCAGGCGTTTTCGGTCTGCGAATCGGCGTATTCCTATGCGGTGAAGCTTGAGGACAAGCTTTGGTGCATGATGCTCAACAACAATTTCAGGGACGTAGACGCGATGTATGACGCAAGCCCGACCTATTCGCCCGCCTGCTACCGTTGGATCGAGCGGATCGTGCGCGAGGCAAAAAAAGAAGGCGCGTTCGTGTTCGCCTGCACGCATCATCCGCTCGTGCCGCCCGTGCCCGCATATAAGCTTGGCGGAACGCCGCGGAATATGCGCAATTCCTACGTTTGCCATACCCTCGCGGATATCGGCATTTCTCTTGTTTTCAGCGGGCATACGCATTTTTCGAACATTGCGTTCGGCAGCTCGGACCGCGGTAAAATTCTTTGTAACGTCACAACGCCGTCGATCTGCTTTTTGCCGCCCGCGTGGCGGCTCGCCGAGCTCGAGCCGGAAACGCACCGTCTGCGCCTTACGAATATCGAAAGCGAGAAAACAGAAGAGATGAACGTGGCGGAGAATACGCTGCGCGAGCATTATATCAGGGAGTTTATCGACGATCAGCGAAGAAAGATCGTCGCGCTGCCGCACGGTCTCGGTTCGATCGCGCTCGGCGCGCGCGTAAAGCATTTCTATCCGCTGTGCAAAAGCGCGTCCGGACTGACGAAAGATGAATATATGCAGATCTGCGACAAAAAGATTTTCGATATCATGATGGACGCGACGGTCAATATGCAGGTCGGTGACGGGAAATATACGCCCGATACGCCGGTATATAAATTCATGATGGGACTTTCCGCCGTGGCCGACAGCGTGCTTGCTGCGCAGCCGTTTATCCCGATCGAGAAAAAGCTGCAGGGCTACTCGATCTCGCAGATCGTTGAACCGATGCTCTATAAAAAAGGCGTGCCGGACGGCGACGCTGACTTTATCTTCGACCGTCTGCCGGACGAAGAGACCGCGACGGCGTTTTCAAGCCGCGCCGGAGACGCTGTTATGATCGTTCTGAGCGCGGCAGCGATCCTGCTCTCACCGCTCTCTCCGGTCGTCTCTTCTCTTGCGATCCCGGTGATGACCCTGCGCAAAAAGAAAAAACTCCGCATGTCGCCGCCTCGCCCGGAGCGCTATTGACCGATAATTTACCATATAAGGAGGTAAACGCATGGCGGATGAGGAAAAACGCGCTGAAGAGAATCTTTCTGCAGACAATGAAAAACGCGCCGAGGAAAATCTTTCGACAATCGACGAAGTCCTTTCGGCAGACGGTGAAGAACGCGCCGACGGGCCGCTTTTATACGACCCGTTATTTGAAACGCCGCCCGATACCGTGATCCGCGACACGCCCGGCAAGGGCTTTTTCGGCAAGGCTCCCGTAAAGAAAGCGGTATTCATCATCATACTCTCCATTTTTGTCGGCGTATCGATTTCGCTTAGTTTCGGCTCGCTGACAAAAGATCGTTTCAAGTATGAGGAAACTGACGACGGATATATGCTCTCGGAGTTCAACGCCTCCAAAACGGACGACGTGCTGACGGTCGATTTCGTGCTCTCCGAGGATGGGACGCCGCAAAAGGACAAAACCGTAACGGCTGTTCGTGAGTGGGCGCTCTGCTGCAATGATTACACCTCGTTTATTCTGATCGGCAAAGACGTGCGCGAGATATCGAACACATCGTTCTATACCTGCACCGCGCTGCAGGCGGTGCTCGTAGACCCCGAAAATCCGTATTTCCTTTCCGATAAAGGCGTGCTCTACCGGCAGGAGAACGGCGAAGCGACCGAGCTGATGCTTTATCCTGCGCGAAACGATCTTTACCGCGCAACGCTCGCGCTCGGCGCGGCGGAACCGGCGGATGAAAAGGCGGCGAGGGAATTTGTTTCCCGCGCGCAGAAACTCGATGAAAAGAGCGGGGAATGGCGCGAGGCGCAGCAGAAGGAATATCCCGCGGAAGGTTCGTTCGACCTGAAGGGTGAAGAGCGCGACGCGCTGCTCTCGGCGCTGAAATACGAGATCCTGCCGGGCGTTACGCGCGTCGGCGAGACGGCGTTTGCAGAAAACAGGAACATATATGAAATTACGATCCCCGAGGGCGTGCGGGAGTTTGCTTCAATGGCGTTCTATAAATGCGGGAACCTGCGTTCCCTGCGGATCCCTGACTCGACCGAAACGATCGGTTCCGACGCGTTCTCCTATTGCTCCGAAATAAAATCGCTCTTCATCCCGAAATCGGTCAAAACGATTGGGCACCACGCCTTTTTCGGCTGCGACGGCGTCGACGAGGTGCGGATGGAATGCGCCGAGGCGGACGCGCCAGAAACGGGGGAGGACTGGATGCCGCAGAAACGGAAATTCTTCCTGCACGACGTGCCGATCGTTTTCTCCTCGGAAAGGGGGAGTGACTGATGGCCTCCAAGGTGAAAGACGCGTTTGCATACGTAAAAAGGTATTGGAATATTCCCGACGCCGAACACGGCAAATACGTCTCGGGCAAGGAATATCTCTATGTTTTCCTCGGCGTCGCCGCCAACTACGCGGCGCAGGCGCCTTTCAAATACATCGGTTTCGCGGCGTCGTGCTACCTGATCATGTATCACTACGCCCTGCCGTATCTCTCCTTTGCGGTGATATCACTGATCGGTCTGCCGCTGTCGTTTCTGTGGAGCCTGCTGGACTGGTTCATCACGGACAACCTCGGCATCCTGCCGAAGAATACCGAAAAAAAAATGAATATCCTGTATATTTCCGTCGCCGCCGCTGGGATATTGCTGCTGATCTTCGACGGCTCGAAGTTATTCCCGCAGGACGGCCGCCTGATCACCGCGCTGAACGGCCTGAGCGGCATTAACGCCCACGCCTTTTTTAAGATCTTCGGCGTGCAGCTGCTGACCAACGGCTGGGGCGGCGCGCGCAACATTTTCTGGCGCAAGAAGCTGATCCCGAAGCACGGGCGGTATAAATTCAGTCTTTACGCCAACGTGATCCAGAAATCGGTCATGATCGTCCTGCTCGGATGGCTTCCCGCCTACCGCATCGCGGACGTCTACGAGCGGCTCTGGATCGCCTACCTGTTGTTTATGATGTTCTCGATGTTCGATTTCACCAACAAGCTCGAAAAGTGCTCCGAGATCATCAGTCCGAACTCGCAGGAGCGCATCTTCATGCGCACCTACCCGATCAAGATCTGCCATCTTCTGAACTCGGTGGTCACGGCGGTCGTGCCGATGCTCGGCTCGTTCGACGATATCAATTTCTACCGCTTCGTGCTGCCCGGCTTCTTCCTGCCCTGCGCCGCGCTGACGATGGTCTTCGCGGGCAAATTCAAGGAGCGCATCCCGCAGCCGCCGCTTGAGAAAAAGCAGCAGATCCCGTTCTGGTACGGCATCTTTCAGGTCATGCGAAACAAATACCGGTGGCTCAACATGTTCTCGACACTGTTCGACACCCTCGGCAACGGCATGCTGGATATCACCACGGTCATCATGCTATACACGATGCGTCTTTCGGGCGCGGAATACAGCGCGGTCATGGCGTTTCTGATGTTCCGCACGACGATCCCCACGTTTTTCGCGCCGTGGGTGCTCAAGCGCTTTTCATTTAAAAAGCTGCGCATTTTTCGCGAGGTCATTGAGTGCCTGCACTGCATCATCTGTATTCTCGCGCTGCTGTTCCTGAAAGACAACATCCGCCTGTGCGGCATCGTGATGTTCTCGACCTACTGGATGCGCGACTTCCTCGGCGAGCTGCCGAAGGTCGCGGAGCGCGATATGAACATCCGCCTGTTCGATTATCAGATGTATCTCTCGGGCGAGCGGCTCGAGGGCTTCACTAACATTTTCGGCTGGTTCGTCTCGCCCATCGCCACGCTCGTGGGACTCATTATCCCGCTGCTGATCCTTCGCGGCGGCTTCAACTCCAACTGGAGCGTGCTGTTCCTCGACTCGGCGCGGTTCAATATTCTCGCCGTGCCGCTGGCGTTCGACCTGGTCGGACATGTGCTGATGATGATCCCGTATTTCTTCTGGGATTACAACCTCGGGCAGCACGAATATGTCATCCGCGTGCTCAAGCAGCGGGAAAAGCTCGCGAACGAGGGGTATTTCCCCGACGAGTACGACGGGTCGCTCACGTTTGAGGAACCCGGCAGACTGCACGCGCATATCCCCGAGGAACACGCCGTTCAGCCGTCCGTCTCGGCAAACAGTCCGTGACAGATTAAGTAAATATTGACAAAACAAATAAAAATACATATAATTAATTTGTATATTAATCTTCGGACGGGAAAGAATATTATTTTGCGTCCGACAGAAAAGAATCAGGAGGATTTGTATGAAACACATCCCGAAAAAGTTGTTGGCGGTTTTGCTTTCACTGGTCTTACTGATCGGCTGTGTGCCGATGGCGGCGATGCCGGCGGCGTTTGCGGGCGTAGAAGCATCCGGCGACCTGCCGACGGTCATATTCTATGTGCCGGAGACGATCTATCTGAAGGCGTCGGACAACAAGACGTTTCAGTATTTCATCAACCGCGAGCAGACCGACGCTGGCGCCCTGCGCACTTCGCAGGACACGACCGGTCTTGTCTACTTCAAATGCAGCGGCGCGACCGCGGTCACGAACCTGACCTGCGGCGGCGCGAGCGTGAACTTAAGCACGACCACGCCCTCCGCCACGACGCTGAAGGCCACGGTCAATTCCGGCGCGCTTACAAGCGCGATCTCGATGAACGGCACGGCGCTTCTGCCCTGGACGGTCACCTTCACCCTGGGCGGCAAATCCCGCACCGCGACCGCTTATTCCGTCGCCTACGCGCCGAACCGCAACGTGACGGCGAACGGAATTTACGGCAGCGCCTTTCATGATGACGTACGGGCATACACATCCGGCCTGATTTTTATTCAGGGTGCGCAAGTCACGAATACTGCGACGTATAACAATCAGGTCGGTACAAGTTACCGTGATTTAAACTATCAGAATATCGATGCGAACGGGAAAACGCTTGACCCGCTTGTGAACGGCATCGGAACGCCGACCAACAACAGGCCCGCGGCATTTTCTTCAACGAGTTCACCGTTCACCGGCGCGACAAAATCGTTTACCGCCTGCAACTGTATTATTGAGATAGCAGACGGAAAATACGCAAATAACGATCAGTGGATCCTGCACACGGATTTCAACGCGACCAGCGCGGAGATCACGGTGGATAAATCGAGATATTCGAATACAAATCAGATCCCGAACCTGAAACTCGGCTATATGGTCACGGACTATGATTATACCAATGAACGTAAAAACTGGTATGTCTCCGATGCGACGAGCGCCGTAACCTGGAGCGGTACGACGCCGAGGATTATGACGTCGACAAATAACGGTTATGGTGAGGCATATAACCTTCTGGCGCACGATTATTATCAGAAGGACGCTATGGCTTACGAGGCATTCGACAGAAACTACGGTACGCTTCTGCGTCACAGCGGCGGTTTGAACGCTCCCTCTCTCGGAGGCGCTACAGAGAGCGGCGGCTGCGGATTGAAATATCAGGAACCGATCGGCTATGCGCTTTCTTCCCTTGCAAGCGGCAGCTCAACGACGCGTTTCTTCAGAGGCGTAAGTTCCGGTAAAAACGGAGGGGCTTATGCGGTGTCCGCGTGCGCGGTCAGCCTGAAGATCACCGCGGTCGACAAGGGTGCGCTGCGTACGCTCGTGAATTCCTGCGTCGGAAGTTATCTGCAGCAGCATTACACCGCCGCTTCGTGGAGCGCGTACAAGACCGCGCTCGAGAGCGCGGAGACCGTGCTGGGCAACCCGACGGCTTCCGCCTCGGCGATCTCCTCAGCAGTCACGAGCCTGACCTCTGCGAAGAACGGCCTTGTGCGCGGCAGCGGTACGGCGACCGTGACGCACAAGACCGCCTCCGATATCGTGTTCGATACCGAAACGGCGGACTACGATTACGGCCAGACCGTGACCGTCACCTCGAAGAGCTATACCGGCTATAACTACACCGGCTCCGACCCCGCGTCTCTCACCGAGGGCGATGTGTCCTCCGCGGAAGCGAACTGGACGCTGACTTATACACCCATAAGTTACGGCCTGTCCTACGAGCTGAACGGCGGTGACGCGGAGAACCCGGCGACCTACAATATCGAGACGCCCGACTTTACCCTCGCGCAGCCGACGAAGACGGCGTATACCTTCCTCGGCTGGACCGGCACGGACGTTTCAGAAGCGACAAAAGAGGTGACGATCGCGCAGGGCAGCACCGGCGACAGAAGCTTTGAAGCGAACTGGGAGCCCACCGCCTACACCCTTACGCTGGACGCGCAGGGCGGCGATTGCGCCGACGCGATCGAATACAATATCGAAAGCACAGACACGATCCCCGAGCCGACCAGAGCCGGTTACGACTTCGCCGGCTGGACCGTGACGGGCGCCGAGGGCACATGGACTGTCGGCGATACGCCCGCAGTCGGCACGGCGCTGACCGACAGCTGGGGAGACGCGACGCTGACCGCCGCGTGGACGGTCCGCCACGACACCGCCTACACGGTGAACAACTACTATATGAACGCGGACGGGACCTATCCCGCGACGCCCCAGGCGCAGGTCTTCATCGGCACGACCGAGAATACCGTGACCGCCGCGAACGCGGCGAGCGCGCCCGCGCACTATACGCTCGACGAGGAACTGAGCGACGAATCCGTCGCGATCGCGGGCGACGGCAATGCGGCGCTGAACTTCTATTATAAGCTCGACAGCCATACGGTCACCTTCAGTGTGGACGGCACGGATACGGACGCCGATTATTATTACGGCGCGGTCCCGGCGTACGACGGTGAGACCCCTGAGCTTGCGGGTACCGACCAGTATACCTATACTTTCCTCGGCTGGACGGCGGATGCGGAAGCTGAGCCCGGCAGCGGCGCGGCGTATTACACCGTTCTGCCCGCGGTGACCGGCGACGTCACGTATTATCCGTACTTCGGCGCGGCGGTCAACAGCTACGATATCACCTTCAGTGTGGACGGCGTGGATACGACCGTTTCCTTCCCCTACGGCGCGACGCCCGTCTACGACGGCGTCCCCGCGAAGGAGGCCGACGCGCAGTATTCTTACACATTCACCGGCTGGGACAGCGAGATCGTCCCCGTCACGGGCGAGGCGACCTATACCGCGGTGTTTGACAGCACGGTCAATCAGTATCCCGTGTTCGTCACGGGCGGCGTCGGATCCGAGATCAGCATCTCTTCCGGCATGCGCGACTATGGCACAGAGCTCGACTTCACCGTGACCGTGAACGAGGCGTATTCCGACGCGGAGCCGGTCGTGAGCGTGAACGGCGAAGCGCTTGACACGCCCGAAGGCGACGGCGGCGTTTACAGCTATACAGTGACCGTGACCGGCAATACGGAGATCTCTGTCGGCGACCTTGAGAAGAACACCTACACGGTCACCTTCATCGTGGACGGGACCGAGACTGAAGCGACCGTCGCCTACGGCGATCCCCCGGCTTACGGCGGTACCCCCGCGAAGGATGCGACGGCGCAGTATACCTATACTTTCACCGGTTGGGATCCCGAGATCGTTCCCGCGACCGAAGACGCGGAATATACCGCACAGTTCAGTGAGACGACAAGACAGTATCCCGTGTTCGTCAACGGCGGCGTCGGTTCCGCGATCGATATTGCCTCCGGTATGCGCGATTACGGTACGGTGCTTGACTTCACCGTGACCGTCGGCGAGGCGTATTCCGATTCGGAGCCCGTCGTGACCGTCGGCGATACCGTGCTTGCGAAGACCGGCAAAACGGGGCTTGTATTCTCCTATACCGTGACCGTGACGGGCGATACGGAGATCGGCGTCGGCGACCTTGAAAAGAACACTTATACGATCACCTTCATCGTGGAGGGGACCGAGACCGAAGAGACTGTTGCTTACGGTGAGACGCCGGTTTACGACGGCATACCGACAAAAGCGTCGGATGATGAGAATTACTACACGTTCTCAGGCTGGGATCCCGAGATCGTTCCCGCGACCGAAGACGCGGAATATACCGCGCAGTTTACCGCAACCCCGTTTCCGGCGCATGAGCACGACTTCTCGACCTTCGTGCGCACCGTCGAAGCGACCTGCGCCGCGGGCGGTTATGACGAATACGTCTGCGAATGCGGCATGATCGAGCAGCGCAATCCCACCGCGATCAACGCGGCGAACCACGCGAGATCGGCGATCACCGTCGGCGCGCGCGCCGCGACCGCGGAAGCGGACGGCTACACCGGCGACCAGATCTGTCCCGCCTGCGGCGTGACGATCGTCGAGGGCGAGGTCATCCCGAAGGACGGCGACCACGTCCACGCGTATGATACGCTCGTCCGTCACGTCGACGCGACCTGCATTGCGAAGGCGTTCGACGAATACGTCTGCTCCTGCGGCCTTGTGAAGATCGTCGAGAGCGGCGAAGTCGATCCTGACAACCACGCCGTGGCTCCGATCACCGTCGGCGCGCGCGAGGCGACCGAGACCGAGTTCGGCTACACCGGCGACGTGATCTGCACCGCCTGCGGTGCGGTCCTCACGACCGGCACTGTCATTCCGAAGACCGAGACCCCACATACGCACTCTTTCGATACCGTGATCGAATCCGGTGAGGCGACCTGCATCGCGAAAGCGTATGAAGTCCGCAAGTGCTCCTGCGGCGAGACGCAGCGGATCGAGACCGGCGACGTCGACCCGAACAACCACGTCGGCGAGATCCGCCTGCTCGGTCACCGCGACGCGACCGCCGACGCGGAAGGCTATTCCGGCGACGAATACTGCCTTGCCTGCGGCAAGCTCGTCACGGCGGGCGAGACAATTGAGCCTCTCGGCGATCCAGACGAACCGGTCGTCTATGAGCACGGCTGCCCTTACTGCGGCGAGACCCACGACGGGAACTTTATCGACAGACTGCTCGGGCTGATCCACACCTTCCTGCATATGGTTAGAATGTTTTTCAACAGCGTCAAAACAGTAAAATAAAGACAGGTTAAAGGCAAAAAAACCGCGGTCCGAAAGGATCACGGTTTTTTATCTGTTTTGTTATATCGGTCTGCCGCGACGGTTCATCGATTGCTCAGAAGTTTTACGAGTCTTTCAGCTGCTTCGGCGGTATCCTCGGGACTGCCGAATGTGGAGAAACGGAAATAGCCCTCGCCGCATTTGCCGAAGCCCTCGCCGGGGGTGCCGACGACCTGGATCTCATTCAGAAGAAGGTCGAAAAACTCCCAGCTCCCCATGCCGTTCGGGCAGCGAAGCCAAACGTAAGGGGAGTTTTTGCCGCCGGTATACCACACGCCGCAGCGATCGAGCGCGTCGGTGAGTGTTTTTGCGTTTTGTTTATACAGCGCGATCTGCTCATGGATCTGCTTTTGTCCCTCCGGCGTGAATACCGCCGCGCCGCCGCGCTGCAGGATATAGGAAACACCGTTCGTTTTCGTCGTGCGGTTGCGCACCCACATCGCGTTCAGATCCATTCCGTCGCGCTCAAGTTCTTTCGGGATCACGGTATAGCCGAGGCGCGTGCCCGTAAAGCCTGCGGATTTCGAGAGCGAACAGATCTCGATCGCGCAGGTGCGCGCACCGTCGATCTCGTAAATACTGTGGGGGAGCGCATCGTCCGAGATATACGCTTCATACGCGGCGTCGAAGAGGATCACCGCGCCGGTACGGTTCGCATAATCGACCCAAGCCTTAAGCTGTGCGCGGTTAAACACCGCGCCGGTCGGGTTGTTCGGCGAGCAGAGATAGATCAGCGCCGCGTCCGCGTCTTCGGGCGGCGACGGCAGAAAACCGTTTTCCGCCCCCGAGGGCAGATGGATGATCCTGCGTCCGGCGATCACGCTTGCGTCGACGTAGGCGGGATAGGCGGGCTCGATCATGAGAGCCGCGTTTGCGCGGTCGAACAGGTCGAGAATATCGCCGAGCTCGTCGCTCGCGCCGGAGGATACAAATACTTCGTCTGAAGAAAGCTTTACGCCGCGCGCCGCATAATGCTCCGCGATCGCCTCGCGCAGAAACGGCACGCCGCACTCCGGCTGATAGCCGTGAAACGTTTCACGCGCGCTCTGCTCGTCCACCGCCTGATGCAGCGCTTCGATCACGGCGGGGCAGAGCGGCTGCGTCACGTCGCCGATACCGAGGCGGTAAAGCCGCTGTTCCGGATGCGCCGCAAGATACGCTTTTGTTTTTTCTGCGATCCGCGCGAAAAGATAGGAATCTTTCAGCTCGGCGTAATGTACGTTCGGCTTCATCATAGTATTACTTCTCCTTCATATACGGTGCAGGCGGGGCCGGTCATGAGCAGCTGCCTGTCCTTTCCGACGAAGATCTCAAGGATCCCGCCGTCGAGCACGACAGAGATCTTTGCGCCTTCCCTGCAGATCCCCTTCGCGACCGCCGCCGCGGCGACGGCGCAGGAGCCTGTGCCGCACGCCATCGTCACGCCGCTGCCGCGTTCCCATACGCGCATGCGCAGCCGCGTTTCGGAAAGGACCTGTACGAATTCCACGTTGACCCCGTCCGGAAAATCCGGATGCTTTTCGATCGCGGGACCGCGCGTTTCGAGCGGCACGTGTTCCGCGTCGTCGACGAACAGGACGGCGTGCGGGTTGCCGACGCTGACGAACGTATAATCAAGTTCCTCATCGCCGAGAGTCAGAACGCGGCCGGTCTCTACCTCGGCAAATCCCATATCGACCGTCACGTCCGTAACCTTGCCTTCCGACGTGCGCAGATAAAGCGTTTTGATCCCCGAAAGGGTCTCGATCTTCAGCTCTGTTTTGCGGGTATATCCTTTGTCGTAGACGTATTTGCCGACGCAGCGGATGCCGTTGCCGCACATTTTCGCCTCGCTGCCGTCGGCGTTGAAAATGCGCATTTTAAAATCGGCGATCTCGGAAGGGGTGATATAGATCATTCCGTCCGAGCCCGCGCCGAAATGGCGGTCGGAAAGGGTCTGTGACAAAAAGGCGACGTTTTCGGGCGCCTCGCCGTAAACGTAAAGATAATCGTTGCCGAGGCCCTGCATTTTCGTAAAACGCATCGTTTATCTCTCCTTTGTTTCGGAATAGTCCAGCGCCGCGCCGATAAAGCCCTCGAAGAGCGGATGCGGGCGGTTGGGGCGGCTCTTGAATTCGGGATGATACTGCACGCCGACGAAGAACGGGCGGTCAGAAAGCTCCACCGTTTCGACGAGAAGACCGTCGGGGGAAAGTCCGCCGAGCGTGAGACCGCAGTTCTGAAGGATCTCGCGGTAGTCGTTGTTGAATTCGTAGCGGTGGCGGTGGCGCTCGCTGATCTCGGACTTGCCGTAGCAGCGCTCCATCGTCGTGCCGGGCGTGATCACGCAGGGGTAAGCGCCCAGACGCAGCGTACCGCCCTTGTCGATATCTTCGCTCTGTCCGGGCATGAAGTCGATGACCTTATGGCGGCACTGCTCGTCGAATTCGCCGGAGTTTGCGTCTGCGATCCCCGCGACACTGCGCGCATATTCGATCACGGCGATCTGCATACCGAGGCAGATGCCGAAATAGGGCACGCTGTTCTCCCGCGCGTATTTCGCGGCGAGGATCATACCCTCGATGCCGCGGCTGCCGAAGCCGCCGGGCACGATGATCCCGTCGAGCATGCCGAGCATTTCGCGGTAATTCTCCGCGGTGATCTCCTCGGAATCGATCCAGTGGATATTGATGTGCGAATCGTGGTAATATCCCGCGTGGCGCATCGCTTCCGCGACGGAGAGATACGCGTCGTGCAGGCCGACGTATTTGCCCACAAGCCCGATCTCCACGCTGCGGTGACGGGCTTTGATCTTTTCCACCATGTGGCTCCAGTCGGCAAGATCCGGCGCGGGAGCGTCGATGCCGAGTTCACGGCAGACCACGTCGGAGAATTGAGATTTTTCGAGCATCAGCGGCGCTTCGTAAAGATACCGCAGGGTGATATTCTCGATCACGCAGTCGGGTTTTACGTTGCAGAACAGAGAGATCTTGCGGAAGATCGATTCCTCCAGCGGTTCATCGCAGCGCAGCACGATGATATTCGGGTTCACGCCCATGCCCTGCAGCTCCTTGACGGAGTGCTGCGTGGGCTTTGATTTATGTTCCTCCGAGCCGTGCAGATAGGGGACGAGCGTCACGTGGATGAAAAGACTGTTCCCTCTGCCGACTTCGAGCGAGATCTGCCGCACCGCCTCGATAAAGGGCTGACCTTCGATATCGCCGATGGTGCCGCCGATCTCGGTGATCACAACGTCGGCGCCGGTTTTTTTGCCGACGCGGTAGACAAATTCCTTGATCTCGTTCGTGATGTGCGGGATCACCTGCACCGTAGAGCCGAGATATTCACCGCGCCGTTCCTTGTTTAATACGTTCCAGTATACTTTACCCGTGGTCAGGTTAGAGTATTTGTTCAGGTCCTCGTCAATGAACCGCTCGTAGTGTCCGAGGTCGAGATCTGTCTCCGCGCCGTCCTCGGTCACGTATACCTCGCCGTGCTGATACGGGCTCATCGTGCCCGGATCGACGTTGATATACGGGTCGAGCTTCTGCGCGGCGACCTTGAGCCCGCGCGCCTTTAAAAGCCGCCCGAGCGACGCCGCGGTGATGCCCTTGCCGAGACCGGAGACCACGCCTCCCGTTACAAAGATGTATTTTGTCATAGATCATTCCTCCCGATTTATTGCGTTTTGCGTTTTGCGTGTTGCGTGTTGCGTGTTGCGTGTTGCGTGTTGAGAAGCACTGATCGTGCGCCGGACCGGGCTGCGCGGTAAAGCCGCAGCAGTTGCCGATGAAAACAGTCCCGCGGAGTGTTTCCTTCACGCATCAATTGTGTTCTGAATGTTGCGTAGCAGTGTATACGGTCAACGGCAGACGAAAAATGTCTGAGTCAAATACACGCTGAGAAACGGGGAGAAGCAGAGCGTATATTGACACGGCTCGGGACTCGGAACTCGTGACTCGGGACTTACGCCCGAAATCACGATCTCACGATATCGCAAAACGCAACACGCAAAACGCAACACTTTTACAAATTCCCCGTTCAAACTCCGCTGTCCCCGTAGTTCGACAGGACGCGCGCCGAGGGGTCGTTCACGTTGCAGCCTTCCCATTCCTTATTCGGCATCCAGAAGTCCGCGATCATCTCCGCCTGCCCCGGATAATACTTTTCGAAAATATCGCGGTACAGAAGAGATTCTTTCGTGAACGGACGGGCGTGATCATACTTTTTGCAGCCCTCGGCGAACGCTTCGTCGGTATACTGCGTTTCGGCGTATTCCTTCAGATAATCGACCATCGAATGCCCGACCGCGTCGGAAAACGCCGCCTTTTCGCGCCACAGGATCTCGTCGGGCAGATACCCGAGCCCCTCGAAGGCGTGGCGCAGAAGATATTTTCCTTTGTTGTATTTGTTCATCTTCATCTCGGGATCGAGCGACATCACGTAATCCACGAAATCAAGATCGCCGAACGGAACGCGCGCCTCGAGGGAGTTGACGGAAATGCAGCGGTCCGCGCGCAGCACGTCGTACATATGCAGCTCGCGGATGCGTTTCTGCGCCTCTTTCTGAAACGCCTCGGCGCTCGGCGCGAAATCGGTATATTTATAACCGAACAGCTCGTCGGAGATCTCGCCGGTCAGCAGCACGCGCACGTCCGTCTGCTCGTGGATCGCCTTACAGACGAGGTACATGCCCATGCTCGCGCGGATCGTGGTGATATCCCAGGTGCCGAGAAGATGAATCACGTCCTCAAGCGAGGAGATCACCTCGTCGGGCGTCATAAATACTTCGGTATGATCGCTGCCGATGAAGTCGGCGACCTGCCCCGCGTATTTGAGGTCGATCGCGTCCTCGGTCATGCCGATCGCGAAAGTGCGGATCGGTTCCTTGCTCTCTTTCGCGGCGATGGCGCAGACGAGCGAGGAATCAAGGCCGCCCGAAAGCAGGAATCCGACCTTCGCGTCGGAGACGAGGCGTTTCGCGACGCCCGCGACCAGTTTTTCGCGGATCTTGCCGCAAGCGGTTTCAAGGTCGTCCTTGCAAACCGCCTCGACCTTCGCCGGGTCGGCGTACCGGATAAATTCGCCGCTTTTATAATAATGTCCGGGCGGGAACGGCATGATCTTTTTTGTTATTCCGACGAGGTTTTTCGCTTCGCTCGCGAACACGACCGTGCCGTTAACGTCGTAACCGTAATACAGCGGACGGATGCCGATCGGATCGCGCGCCGCGATATATTCGTCCGAGCGAGCGTCGTAGATCACGCAGGCGAACTCCGCGTCGAGCATCGGGAACATATCGGTGCCGTACTCAAAATAAAGAGGCAGCAGGATCTCGCAGTCGCTGTCGCTCCGGAATGTATAACCCTTTTCTTTGAGCTCTTCGCGCGTTTTTTCAAAGCCGTAAAGCTCGCCGTTGCAGATCGCGAGGCATCCGTCAAGCTCGAAGGGCTGCATCCCCTCCGGGTGCAGACCCATGATCGACAGACGGTGAAAGCCAAACAGACCTTTACCCGCGTCAAGAAGGCGCGTATCGTCCGGTCCTCTCGATTTCGTCCGGGCGAAGCCCCGATCAAAAGCGGCACGGTCTTCGCATGCGCCGCAGTATCCGATAACAGAA
This sequence comes from Clostridia bacterium, assembly GCA_017429345.1. Taxonomy (GTDB): domain Bacteria; phylum Bacillota; class Clostridia; order Oscillospirales; family Acutalibacteraceae; genus RGIG2774. The sequence continues at coordinate 30,219 of JAFRPB010000173.1, forward strand.
CACATAAAAAAACCTCTTTCAAAAAAATCCAAACTGCCGACGCCGCAAAATACGGCGCCGACAGAAATATATTACGGTTGATTATTCCACGTCCTGCAGGGCGTCGTAGCCTTCCTCGCCGGTACGCACCTTCACGACGTTTTCAACGTCATAGACGAAGATCTTGCCGTCGCCGATGTGCCCTGTATAGAGCACCTTTTTCGCCGTCTCGATCACCGTGCGTACGGGCACCTTGCTGACGACGATATCCATCTGCACCTTCGGCAGCAGCGTCGCCTCGACCTGAACGCCGCGGTAATACTCGGGCGTGCCCTTTTGGGCGCCGCAGCCCATCACGTGGGATACGGTCATACCGGTGATGCCGATGCCGAGCATCGCGGTCTTGAGCGCTTCAAGACGCGCCTCTTTGCAGACGATCTCGATTTTGGTGAACTTCGGCGTGCCTTCCTCGAAAGAGGGCACTTTCCTGACCGGTATCGCTTCAGCGACCGGCGCGTCCCCGCTGACGATGATCGGCGAAGCGCCCTCGTCGATCGCCTCGGGCAGCATCGAGAAGCCTGCGTAAGCGGAGGGAAGTCCGTGCTCGGTCTTATCGAGGCCGACCAGTTCCTCTTCTCTCGAGGCGCGCAGACCGACAAGCTTCTTGATCAGCAGGAAGGTCAGCGTGATCGTGACAGCGGTCCACGCGGCGACAGAAGCAAAGCCGAGAAGCTGAAGACCGAGAAGCTTGAATCCGCCGCCGTAGAACAGACCTGTAAGGGTGTTGCCCGCGCTGTCTGCGATCGAGTAGCCGGGCGCTTTATCTGTCGCAAACAGACCGACCGAGAGCGTGCCCCAGATGCCGTTTATGCAGTGTACCGCGACCGCGCCGACGGGGTCGTCGATGTGCAGCTTATAGTCGAGCAGCCATACGCCGAAAACGACGAGCACGCCGGAGACGGCGCCGATGCAGACCGCGCCGACGCAGTCCGTCACGTCGCAGGGGGCGGTGATCGCCACCAGGCCCGCCAGCGAAGCGTTCAGGCACATCGAGACGTCGGGTTTGCCGTATTTGATCCACGTGAAGATCATGCAGACGACTGTCGCGACCGCCGGGGAGATCGTGGTGGTCAGAAAGATCGAGCCGAGCTGCGGCACGGTCGTCGCGGCGGCGCCGTTGAAACCGTACCAGCCGAGCCAGAGGATGAACACGCCCAGCGCGCCCAGCGCGATGCTGTGGCCGGGGAAGGCGTTGACCTTCGTCACTTTTCCGTCTTTGTCCTTATTGAATTTGCCGATGCGGGGCCCCAGGAGCTTCGCACCGATCAGCGCGGAGATGCCGCCGACCATGTGGATCGCGCAGGAGCCGGCGAAATCGTGGAAGCCGAGCTGGCTCAGCCACCCGCCGCCCCAGATCCAGTGTGCCTCGATCGGATAGATCAGCGCCGAGATCACGCCGGAATAGATGCAGTAGGATAAGAATTTCGTGCGTTCCGCCATCGCGCCGGAGACGATCGTCGCGGTCGTGGCGCAGAACACGAGGTTGAATACGAAGCTTGAGAAATCAAAGCTCTCGTATGCGGTGAATAAGTCGAAGCCCGGCTTTCCGATCAGACCGACCAGATCCTCGCCCATCAGAAGACCGAAGCCGATCACGATGAACACGACCGTGCCGATGCAGAAATCCATCAGGTTCTTCATGATGATGTTGCCGGTGTTTTTCGCTCTTGTAAAACCGGCTTCCACCATCGCGAAGCCCGCCTGCATCCAAAAAACCAGCGCCGCGCCGATCAGAAACCACACGGCGAAGACCTCGGAGCCCACAGCTTCTTTGACAAGTTCCATGATACTGTCCGCATTCATATCTTTTTCTCCTTTTCTCTTTATATTTTATTCTCTCTTCTTAAATCTCGTATCTCGATTCTAGACTCTCGAATCTATAAAACAACCGCCGACGGAACGCATGTTGATGAAGCTTTGGAGGACGCCCCGCCGACGGTCGTTACCGGGAATTATTTCACGCCGAACAGCAGATCCGCGTAGGTCGGATAGGGCCAGTAGCTCTTTGCCGTGAGCGGCTCCGCCTCGTCGCAGGCCCTGCGCAGCACCGCCATTTTTTCAAGCAGCGTGTCGCGGATCATCGCGCTTTCCTCGCCGATGTCCTTCGCGTCCTTCAGGGCGGCGATCGCTTTTTCGAGTTCGTCGGTCCCCTCGTCGATCCGGTCGGTCAGCTCGGAGAGCTTTTTGACAAGCCTCGTCTCATAGCCGCAGGCAAGGCCCGCGTCGAGCTCGCGCTTGCGCGCCGCGGTTTTCGCGATATCGGATGCATACGCTTCCACAGCGGGAGCGATCAGCGTACGCGCCATGCTGACCATGGTGTTCGCCTCGATCGTTACGCTCTTGCAGTAGTTCTCAAGCGTGATCTCATAACGCGAACGGATCTCTTCCTCGGTGAACACGCCGTGCGAAGTGAGCATTTCAACGTTCTTTTTATCGAGAATATGCGGGATCGCATCGGGCGTGGTGCGCAGATTCATGAGCCCGCGTTTCTGCGTCGCCTCTTCGATCCATCTGTCGTCATAGCCGTTGCCGTTGAATATGATATGTTTATGATCGCGGATGGTCTTGCGGATCATCTCGTGAAGATCGTTTTCGAAATCGGTGCTCCCCTCGAGACGGTCGGCGTAGATCTTCAGGCTTTCAGCGACTGCGCTGTTGAGCATGATATTCGTGCAGGCGATACTGTCGGAAGAACCGACCATACGGAATTCAAACTTGTTGCCGGTGAACGCGAAGGGAGAGGTCCTGTTGCGGTCGGTCGTGTCGCGGTTGAAATTCGGCAGTACGTCGACGCCGAGCTTCATCTGGATCTTTTCCGTGCCTTGATAGGGCGTGTCGTTCTCTATAGCCTCAAGCACGCCGTTCAGCTCGTCGCCGAGGAACATCGAGATCACCGCGGGCGGCGCTTCGTTCGCGCCCAGACGGTGATCGTTGCCGGCGGTGGCGACTGCGATACGAAGAAGATCCTGATAGTCGTCGACCGCTTTGATCACTGCGCAGAGGAACAGCAGGAACTGCGCGTTCTCATAGGGCGTTTCGCCGGGGGAGAGAAGGTTCTGCCCCGCGTCGGTGGCAATGGACCAGTTGTTGTGCTTGCCGCTGCCGTTGACCCCGTCGAAAGGTTTTTCGTGCAGCAGGCATACAAGTCCGTGCTTTGATGCGACCTTCTGCATGATCTCCATTGTAAGCTGATTCTGGTCGACGGCGATATTCGTCGTGGTATAGATCGGCGCGAGCTCGTGCTGTGCGGGCGCGACTTCGTTGTGTTCGGTCTTCGCGAGAATACCTAGCTTCCAGAGCTCGTCGTTCAGTTCTTCCATGTATGCTGCGACGCGGGGCTTGATCACGCCGAAATAATGATCGTCAAGCTCCTGACCTTTCGGCGGTTTTGCGCCGAACAGTGTTCTGCCGGTAAAACGAAGATCGGGACGCTGGTCATACATTTCTTTAGTAACAAGGAAGTATTCCTGCTCCGGTCCGACGGATGACCGCACGCATTTGGCCTTCGTGTTTCCGAACAGTCGAAGAATACGCAGAGCCTGACGGTTCAGCGCTTCCATCGAACGCAGAAGCGGCGTTTTCTTGTCGAGCGCGTGTCCGCCGTAGGAGCAGAACGCCGTGGGAATGCAGAGTGTTTTTCCCTTAATGAACGCGTAGGAAGTGGGATCCCATGCGGTATAACCGCGCGCCTCAAAGGTTGCGCGAAGACCGCCCGAAGGGAACGAGGACGCGTCCGGCTCGCCCTTGATGAGCTCCTTGCCGGAGAACTCCATGATCACGCCGCCGTCGGGAGAGGGAGAAATAAAGCTGTCGTGTTTCTCTGCGGTAATGCCGGTCAGCGGCTGGAACCAGTGAGTGAAGTGCGTCGCGCCGCGGGCGACCGCCCACTCCTTCATTGCGTCGGCAACGGCGTTGGCAACGCCGGGATCGAGAGGACGTCCCTCATCGATGGTCTTTCTTAAAGACCGATAAACATTTGCCGAAAGATTCGCTTTCATAACGCGATCGTCAAACACAAGACTGCCGAAATACTCCGGTACCGTTTTCATGGAATAAAACCTCTTTCCTTCTGAAATTAAAGAGAAAGACGCCTTTGCGCCGGGAACGGCACATAAGACGCCTTTGTCTTCTGAAAAAAAATTATGAAAAGCAACGAAAAAGAGGGGTCTTCGAGCGCTTTGCCCGAAGACCCCGTTGCCTTACGTTTGGCATTATACAACCGTTTGCGCCGTTTGTCAAGCCCCGATTTTAAAAAACTTTTTCACCGGGTGAAAAAATGAAAAACACGGTTGCACGATTTATTCAAGATACAGCCAATCGTCGGCTTTTTGCAGGTTTGCGGAGAAATGCTTTTCGATAAATTTCATAAACGGTTTCTGCAGTACAAGATCCCTGAAGAATTCGACGCCGATGCCGAGAAGGAATACCAGCAAAACGACGGCGGCGTACTGCAGCGGGAAAAGGATCCCGTCCGTGATAAAGCCCATCCAGGTGAACTTTTTGAAAATGTATTCCTGAATACCGTAATAATCAAGCACATAGAGCTCAGTCAGTAAATACACGCCGAACGTAAGGGCGGCAACACGGTTGACCGCGCCGGAGTAAAACGGCTTTTGCGAAAACACGGAAAAGCAGATCGGCAGCGCGAGCGCGAGAAGGATAACGGCGTGCCGGTCCGTCGCCCCGATCGTATAATAACAAATTTTATTCAGCGAGTCCGGAAAATCGGGGATCTGAAGGATCAATCTTCCGACCAGCGCCGCAGAGAACAGAAGAACAATGTTGCGCGTATTTGCGATACGATTTGCGAAATCCGAAAAATGCAGTTTCAACGCGCCGGTAAGCAGATAAATATAGCAGAGCACCGCCGAATCGATCACAGCGTTTTTCTGAAATTGAGAATAGACGGGAATGATCGAGGCGACGATCAGGATCTTTCCGATCAGACGTCGGTCCGCATGATGCAGAAGATAGTTCATAAAAGGAGAGGCAAGCAGCATAAAGAAATACGCGGTAACGAACCAATAGGTCCTGTTCCAGAAGGGGTCGAACGCACCGTTGAAGATCTTTACGGCGACTGCCTTCAGCGCTTCGGCAAAGCTGTGCGTATCGAAATACTTATAAGCGACGGAGAGAATGAGCCAAAGAACAAAATATGTAAACACCTGAAAAACAAGACTTACGAGGCGTTTGCTCCTGCATTTCTGATCTGTGAGAAAATATGCGCTGATTATTACAAAGATATTCACGCCGAGAATTCCCCATGTGCCGAGGAGGACGGCGGCGGCGCGGACGATGATCGGCCGGTCCGTTTCGAGATACCCCATCGACGTCGCGTGAAAGGCCACGATCAGAAGCATCGATATGATGCGCAGCAGTTCGATTCGCGAATTGCGCGCGCCGGCGGAAGGTACGGATAAACTTTTTTCTTTCATGCAAAGCGCCCCTTTTTATTCTCGGATCCGTCTTTTCTTTCAGGATATATGAATTTGCGCCGCTTGTCAATGCTTTTGCGGATTCTGAAAACGATCATATTTTTTTCTTGACAAATCGGAATGATTGGGCTATAATGCTATCGAATGAGCAAGGGCGTTCATCCGTTACCGGATGGGCGCTTTCTCTTTTTTTGTTGAAAGGACCGATCGCAAATGAAAAAGGAAGGTCAAGTCAGGATCCCGTCGGGCTGCGCGATCGCCGCGGTCATTTCCACCGAGGGAGACCGCATCCCCGGCGATCTGATCGCCCGCTCGATGGAGCCGATGCACGAGCGCTCCAACGGCCTGGGCGGCGGCTTTGCCGGCTACGGGATCTATCCGGAATATAAGGATTTTTACGCGCTGCACTTCTTCTTCGACTCCCGCCCGACGCGCAAGGACTGCGAGGCGTTCCTCAAGGAGCGCTTTGAGATCGTGCAGTCGGAGATCGTGCCGACGCGCAAGATTCCCGCGATCACCGACGAGCCGATCGTCTGGCGTTATTTTGTCGCGCCGCTGCAGTCCGAGCTTCGCAGGATGCAGCTCGACGAGAAGGAATTCGTCGCCCGAACGGTCATGAAGATCAACACCGAGACCGAGGGCGCGTACGTCTTTTCGAGCGGGAAAAATATGGGCGCGTTCAAAGCGGTCGGCTTCCCCGAGGACGTCGGCGTATTCTATAGATTGGAAGAGTACGCGGGCTATTCGTGGACCGCGCACGGGCGCTATCCGACCAACACGCCAGGCTGGTGGGGCGGCGCGCATCCGTTCACGCTGCTGGATTTCTCGGTCGTGCACAACGGCGAGATCTCATCCTACGATGCGAACCGCAGATTTATAGAAATGTACGGCTACAAATGCTCCCTGCAGACCGACACCGAGGTCATCACCTATATGATGGATTATCTCGTGCGCGTGCAGGGTCTGACGCTGACCGAGGCGGCAAACGTGATCGCCGCGCCGTTCTGGAGCACGATCGAGGCGCAGAAAGACCCCGAGGTCAGGACGCGCTGCGCGTTCCTGCGCACGGTGTTCCCGAGCATGCTGATCACGGGTCCCTTCTCGATCGTGCTGGGCTTTACCGGCGGACTGATGGCGCTGAACGACCGGCTCAAGCTGCGTTCTATGGTCGTCGGCGAGAAGGACGATAAAGTATTCGTCGCGAGCGAGGAGGCCGCCATCCGCGTGATGGAACCGGACGCGGAGAACATCCGCTATCCGGCGGGCGGCGAGCCGGTCGTGATCCGGGTGAAGGAGGGCGTTGAAATATGACCGTCGAATATATCAGCCCCGAGTTTGAGGTCGTGCGAAATCAGGACCGCTGCATCGCCTGCCGCGTCTGTGAACGGCAATGCGCAAACGAAGTGCATTTTTATAATGAGGAACGCGGCTTGATGCTCTCCGATGAGACCAAATGCGTCGACTGTCAGCGCTGCGTCTCCCTGTGTCCGACGCGCGCGCTCAAGATCGTGAAAAATGAATGCGCTCTGCGCGAGAACGCCAACTGGCAGAGCGATACCATTAAAGAAATTTATAAACAGGCGAACAGCGGCGGCGTGCTGCTGTCCTCCATGGGCAACCCGAAGCCCCTGCCGGTGTATTGGGATAAGATCCTCATCAACGCCTCGCAGGTGACGAACCCGCCGATCGATCCGCTGCGCGAGCCGATGGAGACGCGCGTTTTCCTCGGCAAAAAGCCCGACCGGCTCGAGCGGGACGCTGACGGGAAACTCAAAACAGACCTTCCGCCGCAGGTCACGCTCTCGATGCCGGTGATGTTCTCCGCCATGAGCTACGGCTCGATCAGCTACAACGCCCACGCGTCGCTTGCGCGGGCGGCGAAGGAAGTCGGCATTCTTTACAATACCGGCGAGGGCGGACTGCACGAGGATTTCTACGCCTACGGCGAAAATACGGTCGTGCAGGTCGCGAGCGGACGTTTCGGCGTACACGAAAAGTATCTTGAGGCGGGCGCCGCCATCGAGATCAAAATGGGACAGGGCGCGAAGCCCGGCATCGGCGGGCATCTGCCCGGCGCGAAGATCGTCGGCGACGTTTCGCGCACGCGCATGATCCCCGAGGGGTCGGACGCGATCTCGCCCGCGCCGCACCACGATATCTATTCGATCGAGGATCTGCGGCAGCTCGTTTATTCGTTAAAAGAGGCGACCCAGTATAAAAAGCCTATTATCGTCAAGGTCGCGGCGGTGCACAATATCGCCGCCATCGCCAGCGGTATCGCGCGCAGCGGCGCGGACGTGATCGCGATCGACGGTTTCCGCGGCGGTACCGGCGCGGCGCCCACACGCATCCGCGACAACGTGGGCATCCCGATCGAGCTGGCGCTCGCTGCGGTGGATCAGCGTCTGCGGGACGAAGGGATCCGCAATAATGTGTCGCTGGTCGTCGGCGGTTCGATCCGCAGCGCGGCGGACGTCGTCAAGGCCATCGCCCTCGGCGCGGACGCGTGCTACATCGCGACGGCGGCGCTGCTGGCGCTTGGCTGTCATCTCTGCCGCACCTGCCAGAGCGGCAAATGCAACTGGGGCATCGCGACCCAGCGCCCGGAGCTGGTCAAGCGGCTGAATCCCGATATCGGCAGCGAACGGCTCGTGAACCTGATGACCGCCTGGCGGCATGAGATCATGGAGCTGATGGGCGGCATGGGCATTAACTCGATCGAAGCGCTGAGGGGCAACCGGCTGATGCTGCGCGGCGTAGGCCTTACGGAAAAAGAGCTGGAGATCCTCGGGATCTCCCACGCGGGGGAATAAACGATGAAACGGGTATACGTCAACGAGGAATGGTGCCTCGGGTGCCATCTCTGCGAATACAACTGCGCCTTCGCCAACTCCGGCAAGACCGATATGGCGACGGCGCTGAAGGGAAAGCGGATCTATCCGCGCATCCACGTGGAGGGCGCGGACAGGATCACCTACGCGGTCTCCTGTCGCCATTGCGAGGATCCGATCTGCGTCAAAAGCTGCATCGCCGGGGCGATCTCGAAGAAGGACGGCGTGGTGTGCATCGACCGCAATAAATGCGTCGGGTGCCTTACCTGCGTACTGGTCTGTCCGTTCGGCGCCCTCGCGCCGGGCGAGGACGGCGTGATGCAGAAATGCGAGCTCTGCCTGCAGAACGGCGCCGGCGCGCCGGCCTGCGTAACGGGCTGCCCGAACCGGGCGATCGTATATGAGGAAAGGGGCGAAGACGAATGAAACGCTGCGTCATCATCGGCAACGGCGCCGCGGCGGCGGGCTGCATCGAGGGGATCCGCTCGGTCGACGCCGAAGCGGAGATCACGGTCGTCTCCGCCGAAAACCACGCCGTTTACGGAAGGCCACTGATCTCTTATTTTCTTGAAGGCAAAACCGATCCCGCGCATATGAATTACCGGGACGCGGACTTTTATGAAAAAAACGGCTGCCGTGTTCTTTATGGCAGAACGGCGGTCGGGCTTGACCCCGAAAAAAAGGAAGTCACGCTCGACGGCGGGGAGAAGCTTCCCTTCGACGCGGTCTGCGTCGCGACGGGATCGTCGCCCTTTGTGCCGCCCTTTGAAGGACTTGATACGGTCGAGAAGAAATTTTCGTTCATGACGCTCGACGACGCCGAGGCGCTCGCAGAGGCGGTAAATCAGGATTCCCGCGTGCTGATCGTCGGCGCGGGGCTGATCGGGCTCAAGTGCGCCGAAGGGCTGCACGGCAGAGTCGGTTCAATCGTCGTCTGCGATCTTGCCGACCGGGTGCTCTCGAGCATCCTCGACGCGGAATGCGCGGGGCGTATGCAAAAACGTCTTGAGGAGAACGGGATCGGATTTCTGCTTGCCGACAGCGCCGTGCGGTTTGATAAAAACACCGCGTATATGCGCAGCGGGAAAGAAGTCGGCTTCGATATCCTCGTCCTTTGCGTCGGCGTGCGGGCGAATACCGCGCTTGTGAAGGACGCAGGCGGCGAGGTGGGCAGAGGGATCGCCGTGGATGAAACGATGCGCACTTCTCTGTCGGACGTATACGCCTCGGGCGACTGCACCGAGAGCGTCGACTGCTCCAGCGGCGTGCGCAAGGTCATGGCGCTGATGCCCAACGCCTATATGCAGGGCTTTGCCGCGGGCGTCAATATGGCGGGGGGCGAGACACGTTTCGACAACGCGATCCCGATGAACTCCGTGGGCTTCTTCGGGCTGCACGCGATGACCGCCGGCACCTACGAAGGCGAGTTATACGAAGAAAAAACCGAGGATACCCTCAAACGGTTTTACGTAAAAGACGATCTGCTGAAGGGATTTATCCTGATCGGTGACACGACGCGGACGGGGATCTATACCTCTCTGATCCGCGAACGGACGAAGCTTTCATCCATTGATTTTTCGCTTCTTCTACAGAGCGCGACCACCGCCGCGTTCTCCGAGAAAGAGCGCAGGATCAAATTCGGAGGTGCGAAAAAATGACGCGGATCGAAGCGAACGGACTTGACCACAAAGCGCTGAATGAGGCGCTGCGTGCGGGGGAACGCGAATGCGCCCTCGTCGGCTGCGGCGGACAGCGTTTCCTCGGCGCGGGCATGGCGGATAAGGAGATAACGATTGACGGCGTGCCGGGCAACGCGCTCGGGGCGTATCTCAACGGCGCGCGCATCACCGTGCGCGGCAACGCGCAGGACGCGGTCGGCGACACGATGAACGAGGGTCTGATCGCCGTCTTCGGCAACATCGGCGACGCGGCGGGCTACGCGATGCGCGGTGGGCGGATCTACGTTAAGGGCGACGCGGGCTACCGCGCGGGGATCCATATGAAAGAATATCACGAGAAAAAGCCGGTCATGGTGATCGGCGGCTCGGCGGGCAGCTTTCTGGGCGAATATCAGGCCGGCGGCGTGATCGTCGTGCTCGGGCTCGGCGGTGAAACGAAGCGGATCGTCGGCAATTTCCCCTGCACGGGCATGCACGGCGGCAAGATGTTCCTGCGCTCGGACTGCAAAGACGTGCGCTTCCCGAAGCAGGTCACCGCGCGTCCCGCCGTGGCGCAGGATCTGACGGAGCTCAGACCGATCCTTGAGGACTACTGCAAAGTTTTCGGGTATGATCCCGACAAAATGATCGACGTGCCGTTCACCGTGATCGTACCGGATACGGCGAACCCCTATCAGCAGATGTACGTCGCGAACTGATCAAAGATAAAACAAATCCCGCTGTCGGAGCGCTCCGGCAGCGGGATCGTTTTATTCTGTTTTATAATTCGGATGTTTGTTATTTTCCGCTCGCGAACGGGATGCCCTCCGCGGCGGCGTAACTCTCAGCAAATTCGGAACAATACCGAAGCTCCGCTCTTTGGCACCGTTGTTTTTATTGCATATATTGACAATGATGCAAATATGACTTATCATAATATAGGAAACCAAGAACAGTCCAGCGCTGCGGACGGCGCAGCCGCAATAACAAAGAATGAGGCGATCAACGTGAAAGACAGATATTTTCCGGTACATCTTTATCTGAAGAACGTGCGCAGAAAACAGCATAACCGCGGACCGTATGAGGGAAAGATCTTTATCGTGCCGCGCGGGAAGGAAAAGGGCGTGCGGGTGCGGCTTTACCGTCCCGTTAGCGATTCGGGGCGGACTCTGCCCGTACTGTTCAATGTGCACGGCGGCGGGTGGATCTTCGGCGACGCGGAGGGCGTCGACCTGCAGTCGCAGTATCTTGCGAACCACCTCGACTGCTTTGTCGTCAATATCGATTATCTGATGGCCGACGAAAAGCCGTTTCCGTATCAGCAGACGGAGATCGCGGATACCGTGGAATATTTCATTTCTCACTGCCGTACATATCATATCGATCCCGACAGGATCGCGCTCATGGGCTATTCTGCGGGCGGGCATCTGTGCGCCGGCGCGGCGATCCTTCTTCGCGAGAGGGGCGTGAGGCTCTGCACGCAGGTGCTCTGTTACCCGTTTTTGAATTTCATCGGCTTTGATTACGCGAAATACGGCGGGTATTCTGAAAAGATCGCTCCGGCGTTCAACCGTGCGATCGACCGCATCTTCTTCGAAAACGAGCCAAAGGACAGTCTGCTCGTCTCTCCGGGCAATGCGGAAGCATACGAACTCCGGGGGCTTGCCCCTGCCGTGATCATTACCTGCGGGGCGGGCGATCCGCTGCTGCCGCAGGGGGAGGAATACGCCTGGAAGCTCACCGGGGCAGGCGTGAAGAATGTTTATAAAGAATATGAAAAGGCGGTCCACGGCTTTATGGAGCACAATTTTCCCGACGACCCGGCTGTCTTCGAGCATGAGGACGAGCAGGATCGTCTGATGCGCGAGGCGGTCGAATTCGTGCGAGATCAGGATATTTTCGCAATTCCGGAAGAAGCATGAATACGCTCAAAGACTATCTGGAGCATCAGGTTGACTTTTCTGCGGAGTTGTTTCAAAGCGGGGATAAAGTTCTCGCACCCGTGATGACATGGGCGTGGTTCCGCGGACCTGAGAGGGACGAAATGAAACGGGAGCTCGACGCGGCGAAACGCGCCGGGTTCGGCACGGTATATATTTTACCGATGCCGAAGGAATTCCGTCCCGGGACGATGCCGACGGAACTTGAGGGCTATCTCACGCCGGCGTATTTTGATAAGGTACACGAAGCGCTGGAATACGCGGACGGGATCGGTCTTTCGATCTGGCTGTACGACGAGGGCGGCTGGCCCTCCGGCGGCGCGTGCGGCAGGGTGCTCGCGCAGAAGCCGGAGCTGCGCGCCCGCCGCGTGCGGCAGGATGAGGACGGAGCGTTTTCTATTGCGGAGCAGGGCGGCCTTTGTCCCGATCTCTATTCCGCAGAAGCCGCCGAATGCTTTACGCGGATCACGCACGACGCTTATGCGCGAGAGCTGTGCGGACTTTCGGAAAAGGTCGCGGCGATCTTTACCGACGAGCCCGCAGGGTATGCCGACGCGGCGGGACCTGACATTCTCCGTACATTTGAAGAAACGTACGGATACCGGCTTGAAGAGCATTTCGACGCGATCGTCTCACCCGACGGCGGAGCGGAACATGCGCGTGTGCGCCGCGATTATTTCACTGTGCTCGGGCGGTTGTTTCAGAAAACAGCGGAGATTTATCGCCGCGCGGCGAATTCGCAAGGCTGGCTCCTCATCGGGCATCTCGATCGGGATCATACCGCGGACGCGGGCGTGACAAAGGGTTACGGCAATTTTCTCCGCGCGCTCAAAAGTCTGGATATCCCGGGCGTTGACGCGATCGGCGGGCAGATCCTGTCCGACGGCAGCCGCATGGACGGACACGCGCTCGCCTTTTTCCCGCGCTTCGCTTCTTCTGCAGCCGTGCAGAAGAACAGTCCGCTGGCGCTTTCGGAATCCTTCGCGGTTTACGGCAATGCGCTTTCGGGCGACGCGATGCGGTATGTGCTGAATTATCAGCTCGTGCGCGGGATCGATCTTTTTAACTTTATGCTGACGCCGGACACGGTACGGGGCAGATACGCGTTCAGCGAGCGCCCGTATTTCCATCCGGATTTTCCCGGATATTATGCGCTTGACAGCCTCTGCGCCGAGATCGGGCGCGAATGCGTCTATATGGCGGCGGGACTGCACGCGGCTGAGACTGCGCTTTTGTACCCTTGGGAAGAGATCGCAGCCGGAGGAAAGGCGGGACTTTCCGCGATCGAAGCCTTCCGCGCGGCGGGCGACCGGCTTGAGGCGCAAGGGGCCGATTTTGACCTGATCGACGTCGAAACGATCCTGTCTTCTCCCATTGAAAACATGACGCTTCTCTGCGGCGGCGCGGTATATACGCGCGTCGTGATCCCCGCGGGGATATCTTTGTCATCTGAAATGCGCCGGAAGCTGTCTATGCTGCGGGGAGAAGCAAAGGAATTCGTGAAAACGGACGAACCGTGCTTTCTGCACCGCACCGTCCGATGCAAAGACGGCGAGCTGCATATCTGTGTTTTCAATCAGAGCAATGAAGAAAAGACCGCCCGCGTGTTCGTCAAAACGGACCGTCCGCTTCTGCGCGCCGATCCGAAAACGGGGGAGTTCCTGCCGTTTCGCAGCGGGGACGCCCTGACGCTGTCTTCCGGGCAGTGCGCGCTGCTGACGACCGCAAAAGATAACGCCGTTCTCGCCGGAACAAAAAAGTGCGGAGAAGCGCTTCCCCTGATTCCGGTCTCCGCCGCCGCGGTATCGGAATTTCGTTTGAGCGGCAGCGGCGCCGTGCTTGAGACGTCGTGCAAAGAGCTTTTGCCGCCGGATCCCGGTGGGGCGGAATTCCCGCCGGAATTCTGCGGGGAGATCTCGTACAGCTTTTCGTTTGAAGCCGACCGGGCGCACGATCTGACGCTCGATATTACCGAGCTGCGATATTTCGCTGAAGTCTTTGTCAACGGGGCGCGCGTCGGTTCGATCTGTACATCCCCGTATCGGTTGTCGATCAAAAAGCGTTATTTGCTGCAGGGAACGAATGAACTTATCGTAAAGGTCGCCGACCTTGCAGGTTCGGCGTACGCGCGATATCCCGCGGAGCGGTTTTTCGACCGGAAGGACCTTGGGCCCTATCATGAACGCACGCTCCGTTTTGAAAAACAGGTGCGGCCGGGCGGTTTTGCGGGCCTGAGATTATATCAAACGGAATATGCCGACAGCTGATTTTAAGATAATTGCCTGAATCTTTTCGTTCGGTGATATTTTTGAAAATATAAAAAAGGAGAGATTTTTATGTTGGGAACAGTGTTAATTGCGATCGGTGTGATCTTTCTTATTTCCGGTCTTGTCTATCTGATCGTGAAAGTCCCGAAGTCGCGCCGCGAGCAGGAACGCCGCACCGCCGAGGTCCCCGGTACGATCATGCACGAGCGTGAAGTGCGCCGGCGCAAAAAATCCACAAAGCTCTATTACGATATGCTTTATACCGTGAACGGTCAGCAGTTTCAGCTGAAAGACGTGCGGTCGATGACGCGGCACACGGTCGGGGAGAAGGTCCGTATCGCCTACAACCCGGAAGACCCGGAGGACGCGCACGCGAACGAGCTGCATTCCTCCCCCGAAGAAACAAAAAAATCCGGGATCGTTTTGCTGATCGTCGGCGCGGTCGTCGTGGTAATCGGCGTGATCTGTATGTTCATGGCGAAATGATCGATCCTGTTATGAAAAAGCTCGATATCGAAAAACTCTCCGTGCTGCTTCGCGAGCATGCCGAAACGGAACTGAACGACCGGAAGATCCGCGGCAAGGAGATCGTAATTCACCAAAACGGCGCGCCGGTATATCACGAGACCTTCGGCTCATCGTGCGCGGATGGGAACCTCCTTGAAAAGAACCGCATTTACCGCCTTGCCTCTATGACGAAGCCGATCACGGCGACTGCGGTACTGCAGCTTGCCGACCGCGGGCTGCTCGATATCGACGGGCCAGCGTCGAAGTATTTCCCGCAGATGAAAGAGCTGAAAGCGGCGACGGTGAAGGACGGAAAGATCGTAAAGCTCGTTCCTGCGAAGAATGAGATCAGGATCTGCGATCTGCTGTCGCACACGAGCGGGATCGGCTGTTCTCCCGTCTTTGAGCTGATGTCTTCCACGTCAAAGCTGCCGCTTGACGAAGCGATCCGTGAGATCCTGCGGCAGCCGCTTTCGTTTGAGCCGCGCACGAGCCAGATGTACAGCCCGACCGACGCGTTCGACGTCGCCGCCGGGATCGTCGAGCTCGTCTCCGGCATGTCCTTTGACGAATATCTGAAAAAGAATATCTTCGAGCCTCTTGAAATGCCGGATACGACCTTCGATCCGACTGCAGAGCAGCGACGGCGCACGGTCGCGCTGTTCGGTTGTACGCCGGAGGGAGAGTGCTTCGATGCGCCTATGTCGGAGGAATTCGTTTTTGCCGATTATTTGCCGCGGCGCATGGCCGCCGGCGCGGGGCTCATATCGACCGCCCGTGATTATATGCACTTTGCCGATATGCTCTGCAGCGGCGGGACCGCGTTCAACGGCGCGCGGATCTTATCTCCCGAGGCGGTAAAACGCATGTCCTCGTCGAATATCCCCGAAAACATCGATATGGGCTATGAGCGCTGGGGACTCGGCGTGCGGGTCATTTTTTCGCCTAAGTATCCTTACGGGCTCGGCGTCGGCTGCTTCGGCTGGAGCGGCGCTTACGGCACGCATTTCTGGGTCGATCCGGCGAACTGCCTTGCGGTCGTGATGATGAAAAACGGGATCTACGACGGCGGCGCGGGGAACAACAGCGCGACCGCGCTCGAACGGGACGTCAGCGCCTGCCTTATATAAACAGAAGGGAAAAGACCGTATGAAAAGGAAAACAGCCTTTTGTGTGATTCTATGCGTCGCAGGCGTCGTTTTGCTTGCCGCGGTCGGTCTTTGGAGGTGTCTCGAAATGAAGAAAGATAAGCAAATAATCTCGTTTGTAAAAATCACGCTTGACGAGTCCGGAATGCGTTTTCGTCATGAATACGAAATCGTCTTTTCGGACGGACAGGCAGAGGTGAAATACTATACCTTCTCTTATTCGGACGGCGAAGAACAAAGGATCCCCGAAAAAAGCGCGGAATGCGGTGCTGACGAAGTCCTTGCGCTTCTGAACGACTGCAGGGTCTTCGGGTGGGACGGCTTTGTCGGCAAGCATCCGCGCGGCGTTCTTGACGGGATCATGTTCACTTTCAACGCGACCGTAAATGGCGGCGAAACAATATACGCGCACGGATCTCAGAACTTTCCGAAAAAGTACAGAGAATTCCGTGACGGTCTGTATGAAATGCTGAATAGACAGGATTGAAAAAGAAAAGCTCCGCGGTTTCAAGGTCAGCCGCGGAGCTTTGTTATTATACTGCAGAATCAAAAACCGACGCTGTTTAAAAACGCCTCAAAAGCGGCGATTGACTCGTCGGTACGGGTCGTAGTCCAACCGCTTTTGCCGTTGTTGCGGATCTCGTAAACGTCGTCGCCGTGCTGCGTATAATACTCATAAGGCGTGTCGTCGTCCGTCTTGAGAACTGTGTATTCGAGCTCGCTGACTGTTTTTTGCTCGTATTCCTTCTCTTCACTGAGTACGCTTGCCATAGTTGCGTTTTTAAACACGCGGACCATGAGCGTGAAATCAACGGAGTCGTCGCTCTCGCCGTAGTTCCAGAAGACGCTCTTTTTTGTGACCGTGCCGTCGGGCGTCGAGAGCAGTTTGATCGAGGTCCCGGCAATGTGCAGATTCTCGTCGATCGTATACCGGATATCGTAAAGATCGATATCGTCGATGCTCGTTTCGGTCGCGTCTGTAAAGCTGACCTGTGCGAGCAGCGTATCGAGCAGCGAGCCGTCGCCGCCTTCGCCGGGAGCGTACGACACGGCGTAAAGATCTTCAGCTTTCTGCGCGAAAGCGAGATAGTTGCCGGATCTTTCGGTGATCATAAAGCTCTGACCGCCCGCTTCTCTGGTCTCAAGCTCGGAGGTATCCATGATCGTCGACAGATCCTGTCCTTTCATATAGGCGTAAGTGATGCTTCCGCCGTCTGCAAGGGAATAAACAAGATCCTTTTCGAGCAGACCGCCGTTCGCGTCCAGATCGGTGTAACGCTCGACGGTCTCGTATTCCTGCGGCGCAGTAAAGCAAAGATCCATGACCTGCGTATCGTCCGCCGCTGTCAGCACGACGGGCTCGGTGGGTTCTTCCGTCGTCGTGATCCCGTTGTCCGTCTTTTTGCCGGAGCCGCCGGAACATGCGGCGAGAGAGAGCAGCAGAAGCGCTGCGAGCAACAATGCGATCGTTTTCTTCATAACAATATCTCCTATCATGTATTTTTGTGCTTACATTATAAGAAATCCCCGGCGGAATGTCAACTGCATATCCGGGTCCTGTCCGAAAAAAGCGCAGAAAAACCGTATTCGGGCAAAGCGGACGGTTGCATTCCGTGGGGAGGCGTGGTATACTGCGGGTAGGGAGATACGAGATTCGAGAAACAAGATACGAGATAAGAGATATGAGATTCGAGAGTTGCGTCTTATGGCTCCAGTCTTTGATCTTTGGTCTTTGGTCTTCAGTCTTCAGTCTTAAGAAAGAGAGAGTTGCCCATGGAGATCGATTATAACGCTGGATCAAAAATGCTTCGGGGCTTCCCGAAAATCAAAAAGCTCGGCGCGGTCAGCCCCTGCGGGGAGTCGACGCCCTTCGTCTTCGGCGGCAGACTTTACCGTCTGGAGCTTGCGGACCCGACGCGCGGGCTTGACGCGGGAGCGCCGATCTGCGCGCTGATCCGCGACCGCGAGACAGGCCGGATCCTCTCGCGCTTCGGGGAGGGCTGCTATTATTATTCGCTGTATACGGAGAACGACACGGTTTACGTGATCGGCGTAAGATCCCAGCCGCGCGCCTTGAGCGGCGATACGCTGATGCTGTTCGAGAGCCGCGACCTGCGGCATTGGTCCGCGCGGGAACTGCTCACGAACCCCGGCTGGCAATACTATAACACCTCACTTACCAAAGGTCCGGACGGATACGTTCTCTGCATGGAAGCCGGATCGCCCGCGGAATACGTCGGCGCGCATCCGTTCACCTGTTTTTTTGCAACGTCGCCCGATCTTGTACACTGGGAGCTGACGGATTACGGGAAAGCGTTCTCAAAGGACAGGTACAACGGCGGTCCGTGGATGCGCTATTCGGACGGGTGGTATTATCTGATCTCCGTGACGGAGCTGCCGTGTCGTCGCTATACGAATTATATCTTCCGCACGCGGGACTTTACCGACTGGGAGGTCGGCAAATATAACCCGATCCTCATGCCCGACGAAGAGGACAGAAAGCTCTCGCCCTATTGTTATGATCTTACGCCGACGCTGATCGAGAAGATCCGCACGGGCTTTATCTCAAGCAACGCAGACGTGGATATGTGCGATTGGCAGGGGAAGACGGTCATCACCTATAACGTCGGCGATCAGCTCGGCTTTTATTATCTCGCGGAGGCGGAATACGACGGTCCGGTCGACCGCTTCCTCGCAGCTTATTTTGACGAATAAATCATCTGTAAAAAACGGTCGCGAACGACCGGGGAAGGACGGATTTTTAATGAAACCGAAAGCCATTTTTGCGGCGGCGGAAAAAGCGATCGCCGACGCCTACGGCGAAAACACGAAGGCGCTTCTTGCCGAAAAGCTTGATTTTCTGCCCGCGTATTATACCGAAGACGTGATGCTCGACGGCGGCGCGCACCCGGAGCTGGAGGAGGTCGAATATATCTTCTCTACCTGGGGCATGCCCGCGCCGGATGAGGCGCAGGTCGCTTCGCTCTTTCCGAAGCTGAAAGCGATATTTTACGCCGCCGGTACGGTACAGGCGTTCGCGCGGCCGTTTCTTGCGCGCGGGATAAAGATCTTTTCCGCATGGGGCGCGAACGCGGTCCCCGTGGCGGAGGTGACCGTCGCCGAGATCGTGCTCGCAAATAAGGGCTGTTTCCGCACGATGCACCGCGGCGGCTCGCCGAAATGGACGGAGCACAACGCGGCAAGACCTCATCCCGGCAATTTCGATACGGACGTCGGGATCATCGGCGCGGGCATGATCGGCTCCATGGTGATTGAAAAGCTGCGGGATTACCGCCTGAACGTAAAAGTATTCGACCCGTTCCTCTCAGAAGAACGCGCAGCGGCGCTCGGCGCGGAAAAGCTCGAGGACCTTACGGAGCTGTTCGCGCAGTGTCACGTGATCTCGAATCACCTTGCGAACAACCCGCAGACGGTCGGCATGATCGACCGCCGGTGCTTCGAGCGCATGGAGGATAACGCCGTGTTCATCAACACCGGGCGCGGTCAGCAGATCGTTGAGGCGGATATGATCGCCGCGCTCAAGGAAAAGCCCGGCAGGACCGCGATCCTCGACGTGACTTGGCCCGAGCCGCCGGCGCCGGGCAGCGAGCTTTACACGATGAATAACGTGATCCTCACCCCGCACAACGCCGGGTCCATCGGCAGAGAGGTCGCGCGGATGGGCGAGTATATGTGCGCGGAATTTGAGGCGTATTTCTCCGGAGGTCCCACGAAATACGAGGTCACCGAAGAAATGCTCAAAACCATGGCGTAAGGGGGGAAAGCTTTGATCCGGGTCACGGTATGGAACGAATATATCCACGAGGTCGAAGAGCCGTTCGTCGCTCAGGTTTATCCCGGCGGGATCCACGAGGTCTTGCGCCGGCTGCTCGAGGACGTCGACTTTGAGATCACGACCTCTTATCTTCGCAAAGACGAATATCAGGGCCTCTCGCCCGAACTGCTGAAAAATACCGACGTATTGCTCTGGTGGAGCCACTGCGCGAACGACGAGCTTTCCGATGACACCGCAGCGCGCGTCGCCGAGCGCGTGCGCTCGGGGATGGGCTATATCGTACTGCACGCGGGACGCAATTCCAAGCCCTTCAAATTGATGATGGGCACGCGCTGCAGCGCGGTCTGGCGCGACTGGAACGAGCGGACCTTCGTGTGGAACACCTGCCCCTCTCACCCGATCGCCGCAGGCGTGCCCGAGGTGTTCGAGCTCGAGGGGGAAGAGATGTACGGCGAGTATTTCGATATCCCGCGCCCGGACGACGTGGTTTTCGTCAGCTGGTTCGCGGGCGGAAACGTATTCCGCGGCGGCGTGACGTTCACCTACGGGCAGGGAAAGATCTTTTATTTCCACCCCGGGCACGAGCGGTGCCGCAGCCTGTATCACGAGAACGTCATAAAAATACTCAAAAACGCGGTGTGCTGGGCGAAGCCCGTTCCCGCAAAAAATATCGACGGCGGCGTATTCGCGCCGCCCCTGACGGAGATCGCGGACCACGAGAACAGAACGTGAAACGGGGGAGCGAAAGATGAATTTTCAAAAGGTGCGGGAATTTGATATTCCCGGAAACCGTTACAGCTATTCCGCCAACGTCGATCTCGGCGGCGGCAGGCGCGGCTTCGTGTTTTCCTCGTCCGCGAGCTGGCAGGACCCCGGCGAGGAGCTGTTCCACCTGCCCAAAGACGGGCTTGAGATTCTGTGCTACGACGATTCCGGCGCGCTGCTCTGGTCGAAAAAGCTCGGCGTCGGCGTGCTGCCGGGCATCTGGTTCTGTCCGTTGGCGGCGGTCGATATGGACGGCGACGGCAGGGACGAGATCTATTTCGTCAATAATCTGAGCGACGCGCCGTTTTCGCTGTTCCAGCGCCGTCTTGAGGCGCTGGACTCGCTGACGGGCGAAACCCTCGGCTCGTGGCAGTGGCCCGACCGCACGCGCGAGCTCTCCATGTCGAAGTGCTACCGCTTTTATCTCACCGCGGGTTACGCGCACGGCAGTCCGGTGCTGATCACCTCGCAGGGCTGCTATACCGATATGTATCTGCAAGGGTGGGGCAGGGGCATGGTGAAGCTCTGGGAGAAGACGATCCCGGAGTCCGATCCCGGTCCGCGGGCGAGCCATCTGACGCCCGTGCTCGATCTCAACGGCGACGGCGTCGACGAGATCTTCTGGGGCGAGCGCGTGCTCAGCGTGCTCACGGGCGAAGAGGTCTTTAATTTCGCGCCGGATTTCCACGGGCATTCCGATATCCTCGTGCCGTTCCTCGATTACGCCGAAGATAAAATGTACGTCTATACCTGCCGCGAGGATCACGAGACGCCCGGACAGAAGCGCATCAACGTCTTCAATGCCGACGGCTCGCTCAAATGGGGCGCCGTGGACACCGGACACATGCATACCGGCTGGGTCGCGACCGTATTTGACGGCTTCGGCAAGCTCGCGATGGCGGAGCACCACGAGTGGCGCCCGAATACGGAAGTCGGGAGCGATTCCGGCATGACGATGCACACGCTCGAGCACTATCTGTTCCGCGCCGTCACGGGGGAGCGCGCGGCGTTCTCGCTGCCCGTGCCCCTCGGCGACGTCGCCCCGGCGGATATCGACGGCGACGGATATTCCGAATTTATCGGCGGCGGCAAGATCTTCGACCGCTTCGGTGATCTCCTTGCCCAATATCCGGGCTCCCGCGTCCGCTCGGGCAGGATCCTCGAGGAATACGCGGGCGAGCAGCTGATGACCAACGAGAACGGAAAAATATATATCTGGGCGGATCTGGACGCGCGCGACGGGGAAATTATGAAAAAACGGCTCTCCTACCGTTTTCCGCTGCTGCTGCAGAAGCTCACCGCGTCCGGGTATAACAGCAATAACGCGCTGGCGTCGTGTCTGTAAAAACAGACCGGGCGGTACGAACGAAGTACCGCCCGGTCTGTTTTCAGTCTCGAGTCCCGAGTCCCGAGCTCCGAGTCCCGAGGCTCTTTTATTTTTGAAGCGATTTCGATCACGGCAATTATGATGATCGTCCTTTTCGGGTATACTATGATTGCAGAATGACTCGGAGGTAGATTTGATGGAAGAACGAATTGTAACGGATTTATAGAGTATAATCATTTTAACCAAAAAAGGAAAGAGAAACGGCTGATTTCGGCAGTTTTTTTGTGCGATATGGAAAAGTTTTCGCGCGAATCTTACAATTCTGTAAGATTCGCGGTTTCTGATATAATATAGGCTATGATATATACAGGAGAATTTTTCCGTAAACTCCGAAAGGAATCTCTTTCATCGGAGCAAAATCTGCATATCATTCAGGAGGAAAACACAATGAAACAAAGGATGAAAAAAACACTTGCCCTGCTTTTGGGCGTCATGCTGGCGCTCACGGTCTTTGCCCCCACGGCGTTCGCCGACCTCTATGACGACTATGAGCCTCTCACCTTCGTTACCGAAGCGCCCACCTTGCCCGGTTACTACATCGATCAGCCCGTTTTTGTTAATCTCGTCAGAGGGGAGATAAATGAATCCAATCTCCTCAGCATGATCGCTACGAGCCGCTTTTACATCGATCCAGCCACCAGAATCATCTATCAGGTGAATCCTCAGGGGACGACCGTATACGATAAACAAGCGATCGAACAAACTCTTGCAGATATTGAAGCGGAGATGTTCCTTGGGGTAGATAGGGAGCGTGAGCTTGTAGCTGCGAATAGAGAGTTGAAGATTGCGTCTGCGTTTCACGAAGCTCTTATCAAGATCGACCCCGTCAATCCGAACGGAGCATGGCGGGTCGGCGACCTGATCGAATTCGGCGGCTATCCGCAAGCACAAGTCACGGACGCGGATACCGTCGCCGCGCTGGACGCGCTGGACAAGACCTGGGTCAGCTACGGTTATTACAGCGGGACAGACAATGAATATGACGGCAATATGGTTCCGGGCGACTGGATGCGCTATGCCGACGTGTTGTATAACGGCGCGCGGTACCGCGCAGTCACCTTTGACAGTTATCGTTCGTATTGCACAGGCTATGCTTCCTACGCCGCCTACAGCTATCAGGATAATTACGGCTATGAGCCGGGTAATACCTACTACTTTCAGTTTGAATCGCTGCAATGGCGGGTGCTGGATCCTGCCGCGGGGCTGGTATTGTGTGAGAGGATCATAGATTCGCAGGCGTACCAGAACGTGATATATAAAAACGGTTCCGAATATTATCAGGGGATCGGCAGCTCCGTTTACGCAAACGACTACGCGACCAGCTCGATCCGCAGCTGGCTGAACGACGATTTTTACAACACCGCGTTTTCCGAAGCGGAGAAGGCTCTGATCGCCGGGACCGTTCTGGACAACAGCGCTTTTGCGACCTGGTGTTCACAGTACGACAGCGCGTCCACGACCGATAAGATTTTCCTGCTGTCGTACGGCGACGCGCGGAACACGGCGTACGGGTTCAGCTCAAATGGCGCGCGGTACGCGAAGGGGACGGATTACGCGAAGTGCCAGGGCTTGTATGTGACGACTTCTTCCTCTTACCGGGACAACTCTAATTGGCGGCTGCGCTCGCCGGGGTCCCTCTCCCGCGGCGCGGCGATCGTCAGCCACGGCGGCGACGTCGAATACTTAGATCACGTCGACTACGTCTACGAAGGCGTGCGGCCCGCTTTTCAATTCAAATCGGGGATCACGGAGTCCGTCAATCCGAACGGATCCTGGCGGCAGGTCGGCGACCTGATCGAATTCGGCGGTTATCCTCAGAGCAGGGTCACGGACGCGGATACCGTCGCCGCGCTGGACGCGCTGGATAAGACCTGGGTCAGCTACGACTATTACAGCGGCACGGGCGACAGATATGACGGAAAGATGATCCCGGGCGACTGGATGCGCTATGCCGACGTGCTGTACGACGGCGCGCGGTACCGCGCCGTCACCTTTGACGCTTATCGTCCGTATCTCACAGATTATAGTATTTCTAACGCCTGGAAAAGCTATCAGGACGAGAACGGCTACGAGCCGGGCAATACCTACTACTTTCAGTTTGAATCGCTGCAATGGCGGGTGCTGGATCCTGCCGCGGGGCTGGTCCTGTGTGAGAGTATTATAGACGCTCAGGCGTATCAGAATACGGTTTACAAAAACGGTTCCGCGTATTATCAGGGGATCGGCAGCGACGTTTACGCGAACGACTACACGACGAGCTCGATCCGCAGCTGGCTGAACGAAGATTTTTACAACACCGCGTTTTCCGAAGCGGAGAAGGCGCTGATCGCCGAGACCGTGCTGGACAACAGCGCTGTTTCGACCGAGTATTCACAGTACGACAGCGCGTCCACGACCGATAAGATCTTTCTGCTGTCGTACGGCGACGCGATGAACACGGCTTACAGGTTCAATTCCGATCGCAATGTATTCGATACCGCGAAATGCGCGCAGGGGACGGATTACGCGAAGTGTCAGGGACTGTATGTATCAACATCCAGTTCTTCCTACGGCAACTCTTATTGGTGGCTGCGCTCGCCGGGGTACAACTCCAGCGCCGCTACGTGCGTCGAAAGCGGCGGCAACGTCAACGTCAGCTACATCGTCCACGGCACAGACAATGGCGTGCGGCCCGCTTTTCATTTCCGATCGGGTATCACGGAGTCCGTCAATCCGAACGGATCCTGGCGGCAGGTCGGCGAGCTGATCGAATTCGGCGGCTATCCCCAAAGCAGGGTCACGGACGCGGATACCGTCGCCGCGCTGGACGCGCTGGAAAAGACCTGGGTCAGCTACGGCTATTACAGCGGCACGGGCAGTCAGTATGACGGCAAGATGCTTCCGGGTGACTGGATGCGCTACGCCGACTTGCTGTACAACGGCGCGCGGTACCGCGCGGTCACCTTTGACGGTTATCGTCCGAGTTTCACAGGCAATTTTTCCGACGCCTCGAACAGCTTTCAGGATGATAACGGCTATGAGCCGGGCAATACCTATTACTTCAAGTTCGAATCGCTGCAATGGCGGGTGCTGGATCCTGCCGCGGGGCTGGTCTTGTGTGAAAGCATCATAGATTCTCAGGCGTACCAGAACGTGATATACAAAAACGGTTCCGAGTATTATCAGGGGATCGGCAGCTCCGTTTACGCGAACAACTACGCAAAAAGCTCGATCCGCAGCTGGCTGAACGATGATTTTTACAACACCGCGTTTTCCGAAGCGGAGAAGGCGTTGATCGCCGAGACCGTGCTGGACAACAGCGCTTACGAACACCGGTACGACAGTGCGTCTACGACCGATAAAATCTTTCTGCTGTCGTGCTCCGACGCGCTGAACACGGCGTACGGATTCAGCTCCGACAACAGTGAAAAAGATACCGCGCGGTGCGCGCAGGGGACGGATTACGCGAAGTGTCAGGGACTGTGGGTATCAACAAACAGTTCTTCCTACGGCAACTCATATTGGAGGTTGCGTTCGCCGGGGTCCTATTCGAACTGTGCATCTTATGTCTACTACAACGGCAGCTTCAGCTACAACTATAATGTCAACTACACACATAGAGGCGTACGTCCTGCTTTTCAATTCAAATCGGGGATCACGGAATCCGTCAATCCGAACGGATCCTGGCGGCAGGTCGGCGAGCTGATCGAATTCGGCGGCTATCCGCAAACCCAGGTCACGGACGCGGATACCGTCGCCGCGCTGGACGCGCTGGAAAAGAACTGGGTCAGCTACGGCTATTACAGCGGGACAGGCAGTATGTATGACGGAAATATGGTCCCGGGCGACTGGATGCGCTATGCCGACGTACTATACGACGGCGCGCGGTACCGCGCCGTCACCTTTGACGCTTATCGTCCGTATTACACAGGCTATATAGCTAACACTTCGAACAACTATCAGGATAATAACGGCTATGAGCCGGGCAATACCTATTACTTCAAGTTTGAGTCGCTGCAATGGCGGGTGCTGGATCCCGGCGCGGGGCTGGTCCTATGTGAGAAAATCATAGATTCTCAGGCGTATCAGAACGTGGTATACCGGATCGGTCCCGCATATTATCAGGGGCACGGCAGCGACGTTTATGCGAACGACTACGCGACGAGCTCGATCCGCAGCTGGCTGAACGACGATTTTTACAACACCGCGTTTTCGGAAGCGGAGAAGACGCTGATCGCCGGGACCGCGCTGGACAACAGCGCGTATTCGACCTCGTATTCGCAGTACGACAGCGCGTCCACGACCGATAAGATCTTTCTGCTGTCATACGGCGACGCGGTGAACACGGCTTACGGCTTCAGTTCCGATAGCTATGAAGAAGATACCGCGAGATGCGCGCAAGGGACGGATTACGCGAAGTGTCAGGGACTGTGGGTATCAACAAGTAGTTCTACCTACGGCAACTCTTATTGGTGGCTGCGCTCGCCGGGGTCCTACTCCAACTACGCTACGGACGTCTACGGCGGCGGCGACGTCAGCGGCGGCTACGACGTCGGCAACACCTACGAAGGCGTGCGGCCCGCTTTTCGATTCCAATCGGAAATCACGGAATCTGTGAACCCGAACGGGTACTGCGAAGCCGGCGCCCCAGAGGAAACGGTGATCACGCCCGCCGGCTGCGGCAGCGCGGGCGAGAAAAAGATCACAGTGACCTGCGCGCTCCACGGTGAAACGCTCAGCGAAACGACCGAACCCATCCCCGCCACCGGAGAGCACGTCTGGAAATGGGTCGTCGATACCCCGGCGACCTGCGGCGCGGCGGGCAAGAAGCATCAGGAATGCGAGAACTGCGACGCGACGCAGAATGAGAATACCGAGATCGAAGCCACCGGCGAGCACGTCTGGAAGTGGGTCGTCGACGAAGCGGCGACCTGCGGAAAAGCGGGCGTCAAGCATCAGGCGTGCGAGAACTGCGACGCAGTACAGGCTGAAAACACGGCGATCGATCTGACCGGCGCGCACGTCTGGAAATGGGTCGTCGACGTCGAGCCGACCTGCGGCGTTGCGGGCAAAAAGCATCAGGAGTGCGAGAACTGCGACGCGGTACAGGCAGAAAATACTGAGATCGAAGCCACCGGCGAACACGTCTGGAAGTGGGTCGTTGACAAGGCGGCGACCTGCGGAAAAGCCGGCGTCAAGCATCAGGAGTGTGAGAACTGCGACGCGACGCAGGCGGAAGGGACCGCGATCCCCGCGACCGGGGACCACGTGACGAAGCGTCAGGGCGCGAAAGCAGCCACCGAGACCGAGGACGGCTACACCGGCGACCTTGTATGCACCGTCTGCGGCAAGCTGATCAAAAAAGGAACGGTAATCCCCGCCACCGGCGCGGATACGACCGTCGTTTCCGGCAAGCCTCACGGCGAGAGGTGCGTGTGCTACGACATCACCGGCGACAGCCTGTTCGCAAACATCATGCGCTTCATCTGCGCGACCCTGTGCTTCATCTGGGCGATGCAGGAAGCGCTGGGCGTGTAAATGCAAAAAATTATGCGGGGCGTGAGCCCCGCTTAATTTTTTGCAGTGAAATGTGAAAAGTGAGAAGAGATAAGAGATAAGAGTTAAGAGATAAGAGATGAGATCGTGAAATCGTGAGATCGTTTTGCGTTTTGCGTTTGACGACAGCCAACTGCCCGAAGCCGGAAACCGTAGGGAACGACATCCCGGCGTTCCGCTTGCGTTCCGAATGCGCCCCTTGCGGGTGCGTGAGGAATGCAATTTTATACCTGTAATACTTCAAAGCTCTCGATCGGGCGGTCCCCGCGTTCGACGGCGTATTCGTGTTCCTTCACCGTATCGAAGCAGAGAACGCCGTTCTCATCCGTATGATCAACGGTCTCGCCGGTCTCAAGGTCTCGGATGCGCGTTTTCCCGTCGAAAGGATCCGCGATCCGGCAGACGTTTCCTGCAAGGCTTCTGACGATGCCGTAAGCGATTTCTCCGCCGCGGGTCTCCGCGCTCACAAGGAACGCGCCGCATGCGCGAAGGGAAAAGAACGCCGCGTCGCCGAGGGAGAAGTCCCACGCGGGGAAGAGGCGCAGCACGCCGCCCTGGCTTTGCAGCAGCATCTCGCTGATCACCTGCGCGGTCGCCGCGGTGCCCTTGCCGACGGAATAGTCGCAGTCGAAGGCGACGGGCTCGTCGAGGTTCCCGCCGATCTCGTACTGCTCCGGGATCAGCTTGAGGATGCGTCCCGCGTAGGCTCTGTCGCCCATGCGCAGACGGGCGATGATGCCGAAGGAGCGGTCCCAGGGGATCTCGTCGTCGGGGATGTGCTTCATCACGGTCCTGCGCGCCGCTTCCATCAGTTCGGGGCTGTCGCCGTGCCACGCGTCGACTTCGCCGGTGTAGCAGACGGGCGAAACGTCCGTCACGCCGGGCGGGCCGTAATCGAAGGCACGGTCGTTGGTATCGGCGGCGGTCTTCCACGTGCCGTCCGGCCACAGGGCGTAATCCCGGGGCAGAGCGGCGATATCCGCGCGCCACGCGGCGGCGTATTCCGCGTCGACGCCGAGCAGTTCGGCTGCACGGGCCGCTTTGTCGAGCGTATTGCGGAACATGCACAGATCGATGATCGAATCGGTCATAAACTCGTTTGTAAAGCCGACCGTATTTGCGAATTCCTGACTGCGGGAGGGAAAAATGTATTTTTCACCGGTCGCCTCGTCCGTCAGAAGATACTCGTGATAAAAGATCGCGGCGTCGCGCAGGATCGGATAGCCGACCTCCCGCAGATAGTCGAGATCTCCGGTGCAGTCGTAATAATCCCAGCAGTATTTGACGCTCTCGCCCGCGGTCGACAGGTTCATCTCCGTCGCGTTCAGATTGATCGCCGAGGCGGTCACGGTGCCGATGTTGGAGATCGCGTGGGGATACGCGGTGCCGTTCATATGATAAAAACCGCGGGTGAACGCCCGAAGCTTCCCGTTCGCGTCGCGCAGCATGCGGAACCAGGGCTCGAGCAGCTCCGCGTGGTTCGTGGGCAGAATGCCGAGATTCGTCTTGACCTGCTCGTAGGTCAGAATATGGTGCCCCCAGTTCGCGAGCGAGGACTGATACCAGGGCGCGAGATACCCGGCGGGCTGTCTGCCCGGCTTGCGGGACGCCATCGCCTGATATACGCCCCAGTACCACGGGCGGGAATATTTTACGTCCGGCAGGCGGATCCACGAGCGTCGCCAGAGATGCCGGTACCACTCGCTGCAGCTGCACGCCGCCATGGGCATGGACGACGCCTCAAGCCCGTCGAGTTTTCGTTTGGATTCCGCCGTCGTGTCTGCCGCGTCGTAAGTGGAAACGACGGTCAGAATGAAATATACTTCGCGCCCCTTCGGCCTGCCCTCGGCGACGATCTTCGATCCGGCGATATATGCGCGAAAATCGGGATCGCTGGAACGCATCCGCACGGTATAGTGCACGTCGGGGGAGTTCTCCGGGTCGTGCCCGGCGCGCAGACGCATGGTGAAGCCGAAGTCCCGGCCGTCGGTAAACGGCGCGGGCGTATAGTATTTTTCGATCTCTTCCTCGAGCCGCGCGATCTCTCCGGCGGTCAGCGGGCCGCAGTTGGCTGAGACCTCCATCGGGTCTTTTGTCAGCTCAAGAGACATTTTTCCGAGGTGCCCGGCTTTTTCGGAAGCGCGGCAGGCGATGAACATCACGTCTTCGACCGGAGAAAAACAGCTTAAGGTGGAAAAACCGCGTCCTTTGATTACGCCGTTCTGATCGCCGCAGCCGTAGGTCTGTATCACGCAGCCGCTGTGCAGCTCCATGCGCTCCTCGATATTCGACTGTACGCCCCCCGAGATCAGGTGCAGCGTCAGCCGCGCAGCGGAGGTCTGGCAGGGAGAGTTCGTGCGGCGGTTCGCCGCGGCGTTGATATCCTGCTTGAGCATCGGGTCGCCTTCGCAGGCGCGGCGGCGTACCTCTTCGATCCCGCCGTCGAGATAACAGGGCGGATCCGAATCGAAATCGTCCCACCAGAGGTCGTTCTTGCAGATGTGATAGGTGTAATTGTCGGGGGTGCCGTGGATCGCTGCGCCGATATCCCCGCTGCCGATGATATAGGCGCGGCGGAAATCGGGGACGGTGCCGCGGCGCGCGTATGCGTGCTTCGCCGCTTCCGTATCGCCGTTCGCGGCGATACGCATCCTGCCGGGCGTCATGGTCTCGTTCGGCAGGTGGGGCAGGATCCCCGCGCCGGGGTCCTTTCTGTGCATTCGTTCGTTTGCCATCGTAATCACTTTCCGAGGATCAGTCTGAGCGG
This sequence comes from Clostridia bacterium, assembly GCA_017429345.1. GTDB lineage: Bacteria > Bacillota > Clostridia > Oscillospirales > Acutalibacteraceae > RGIG2774. The sequence continues at coordinate 60,294 of JAFRPB010000173.1, forward strand.
GGCGCAGAGCACCCAAAGGATCTTATGGACGATCACGCGGAAGTTCGTTTCGGTCTTTATATCGTTCCCCAGAGAATCCTCTTCCGCGTACCAGAAGGTCGGCAGGCGTTCTGCGTTCACGGCCTCGTCCCGGATGCTCAGAGCGCCGTTTTCGCTCAGGGATACGATACCGTAGGCCTTCATATCCTCAATGAGCTGCGCAGTTGCAGCCTCGGGATCGGTAAGGCCCGAATACCAGTTGAATTCGCCCGCGAAGGTCGCGTTCTTGAAGAACCGCCAGCTCAGAGACAGTCCCTCGAGATGCCGCGCCGCGTCTTCGGTGAGTTCTTTTGCCTTTGCGCTGGCCATGATCGCGTCGAGCTTTTTGACGTTGATACCTGACAGAGAGGTGTTGTTCACAAGGCTCACGCCGCCGTCAAAGCAGCTGTTGTGACACTTGCGGAAGGTCTTCGGGTTAAAGCCCCCCACGTTCTTCTCAAAATAGTGAATGAATTCAACGACGTCCTCGCCCGCGGCGCCGTAGTACGAGGCGCAGAACTCTTTCATATGCCGTTCGATATCGGTATCGGGATCCCACAGGAGCTTGAGCACGAGATACGTGCGAAGCTCGTGGAACTCGCCCGGATCGATGATATCGCCGCAGCCGTGATCAAAGATTGCGGTCACGCTGCGGTCGCGGTAATACCGATAGCGCCCCTGCATCGCGGTGAGGTTGGGATAGAGCGCGTAGAAATACTGAAAATCGGTGCTGTATTCCCAGATGTAGATATTGTCGGTCAGCTCCGCCCAGCCGGAGAGCGCCTTATTGAACTTGCTGTTTGCGGGGCAGCTCGCATCGTCGAGGGCGTGCAGCGTGCAGGTCGAGATCGGGCACAGACGGATCACGATATCCTCGCCGACTTCAAGTCCCGTCGGGGGCATCAGCGAATTCTGATAGGCAAGCGTCTCAAAGCGCGCGTCGGGGTAGTCTTTTCTGACTTCGTCGGCGACACGGTTGACGAAATCAAGCATCGAGGCGGAATCCGTGCCGCCGTGCGCCTTGTTGAACGCGCGGCATTCGCCGCATTGGCAGAAATCCTGATTGTCGTTCTGCGAGACGCTTAAGATCGCGTTGTACTGCGAGAAATAATTCTTCGCCCAAGCGACGGCCAGCGCGAAAACGTCGGCGTTGTGCAGGCAGGGCTGGCGATTGATCTTGTGCTCGCCGTTTTCGTCGCAGCCGAAATACTCGGGGTGCGTCTCAAAAAGAGAAGCGGGAACGAACTGCTGCAGCGTGTGGACGGAGCTGATCGACAGATCGTAGCGGCCGCCGCCGAGCTCTTCGGACAGGCCCGCCATCACGCCGTGCAGCTTGTGCGCGGCGCAGTAGTCCGCATATATCGTCGAGAACGACCAGTAGGTCGTGCGCTGCTTGAAGCAGGGCTCATAGAAATAGTCGATCGCGGGGATCTCGATCGTCTCTGCCTCGGGGACCACGGTCAGCTTGTGGGTGAACCAGCGGCAGCCGAGCCAATCTTCAAGGAAGGTATATACCGCGTAAAGCGCGCCGCGCACGGTGCCGCCGGTGAGATACAGCTTGTCGCCGTTTGTGACGATGCGCACCGCGTCTTCGTCCATCTTGCCGCGGTCGATGGCGATATCCGCGTCGCGGTTCGTTCTGCCGACGACGATCTCTTTTGCGGCGGGCGAAGCGTTGTCCGTCACAAGATCGAACCGGGCGCCGCAGATTTGCTCAAGGTAATCCGCGAGCGTATTCGCGGCGGTCTGCTCGGCGGGAGATGCGTCCGCGCCGACGACGATGCGGTAATCCGTCGCGCCGTCCGAGGCGAGAATGAGTCCCGCGTCCGCCGCGCCGACGGGAATGATGCAGGCGGTGAAGAGGAGCAGAAGAGAGAGAACGATACAGATCTGTTTTTTCATACGGTCCACCTTTTCTCTTTTTATATTTTTTCCGTAACTTCATTATAACAGGTCCGCGCCGGGAATGCAAGCATATTCCCTTGAAAACGCGAAGAACGGACGGATTTCTCGTTGACATCCAGAATAAATAATATTATAATAATAATGACTAATTATACGAAAAGGTCGGTGTTCTTATGAAAAAACGGACTATTTGCACAAAACTGACGCTCGTTTCCGCATTGGCGGCGGTGCTGTTTCTTCTGCTGCCCGCGGTGACGGCATTCGCTGCGGACGCGGCGGAAAAAACGCTCGACGCCTCCTCCGCCAAAGCGGCGCAGGCGGCGCTGTGGGCGTTCCTCTGCGGCGGCTTTATCAAGCTGATCTTCGACGCGATCCGCGCGCGCTCCTTCGGCGGCATCCGCGCGGCGTTCGGCGTGCTTCTCTCGCTGATGACCGCGGCGTTCCCGCTTCTGAATGCGGGCGCGGGACTCGGCGAAAAGATCAAAGCATATCAGGCAAAGGAGCCGGCATATATGAGCGAATATGAATACGAGAGCGCGGGGCTTGTGACCGACGCGGACTTTTACGTCTCGCCCGACGGCGACGACGGTGCGGACGGTTCGTTCGCGCATCCTTTCGCGACGGTCGAAAAAGCGCGGGACGCGGTGCGCGCGCTCGATAAATCGGGCAGAAACGGCGTGACGGTCGCGCTCAAAGCGGGAGATTACCGTGTGAGCCACATTGATTTTTCCTATGAAGACGGCGGCACGGAAGATTGTCCCGTGACATGGTGCGCCTACGGCGACGGCGAGGTCGTGCTCAACGGCGGGCTTTCGATCGATCCGGCGGCATTTTCTTCCGTTCCGGAAGAAGTGCGCGCGCGTCTGCACGGCGACGCGAAGGAAAAGGTCCTCGCGATCAGCCTGTTCGATCTCGGTCTGACTGCCGCCGACTACGGCAAGGTCTACGCGATCGGCGCATACAACACCGCCTCGAAGTACACAGGCGACTATACCGGTCCGATCTACAGCGAGCTGTTTGTGAACGATCAGCGCTGTAAACTCGCGCGCTATCCCGACGAAGGATACCTGAAGACCGAAGAGGTCGTCTCCACGGGACAGGGCTACGAGAGCAACGGTTCGCTGACCGTGAACCCCGACTGGGCTACGCTCGTCGATCCCGAAAGCGACGTTTACCGCGTGGATAAGGATCTCGCTTCGCGTATCGCCTCGTGGCAGACGCTCGACGGCGTGTGGATCTTCGGCTTCCCGAAATACGACTGGGCGGACGCGTCCTCGCCGATCGGGTATTTCAACGCCGAAACGCGCGAGCTCTCGCCGAAATTCGTCAGCCTCTTCGGCACGAAGACCGGCGCGCCGTATTATTTCTTCAACGTGCTTGAGGAGCTCGACGCGCCCGGCGAATTCTACATCGACCGTGAAAACGGGATGCTCTATCTGTATCCGCCGGAGAACTTCTCTTCCTCAAGCGTTGATCTCTCCCTAAGCACTGCGACGGTCCTTTCCGCGAACGTGAATTACGTGACGTTCCGCGACCTGACCTTTAAGGGCACGCGATCGACCGCGATGACGCTGAACGGCAATCACAACACCGTGAAGCACTGCACCTTCAAGAACGTTGCGGGGCACGCGATGGTCGTTTACGGCACGGAAAACCTCATTACCGATAACGAGGTCACCCGCACCGGGCAGGGCGGCTTCATGGTCTCGGGCGGCGACACGACGACCCTGACGCCCGGCAATAACCGCGTTGTGAATAACCTCATTCACGATTGGTCAGAGATCTATCTGACCTATCAGCTCGCGGTTTCTCTCGACGGCGTCGGGAATTACTGCGAGCATAACGAAATATACAATTCCCCGCACGAGGCGATCACTTACGGCGGCAACAATCAGACGATCGCGTATAACCGCATCCACGACGTGTGCCTGCTCTCGAGCGACGCCGGCGCGATTTACGCCGGGCGCAGCTGGATCTGCTACGGCACGAAGATCATGTATAATATGATCTACGACCTCGGTTCGGGCGACTTCACCCCGAACGGGATCTATCTCGACGACGCGCTCTCCGGGCAGACCGTGGTCGGCAACCTGCTGCTGAATATCCCCGGCAACGCGCTGATGCTCGGCGGCGGACGCGACCTCGACGTACGGAACAATATTATCGTCATGGCTCACAATCCCGTCAGCTACGACCAGCGCGCGATCGACGGCGTATACGGCGGCTGGTTCACGCATTCCTCGATGGAGGGCGGCGATATGTGGCAGGCGCTCTACCGCTCGCCGTGGCAGAGCGAGACGTGGAAGGAAGCGTTCCCCGAGATGCAGCGCTTCAGCGACGATTTTTCAGATGCTGAAAATCCCGACTTTGTCCCGAATCCCGCGTACAGCACGCTTTCGGGCAACCTTGCCGTGGCGCAGGGCGGGGAGTTCGGTCATATCGACGATGCGGTGTGGAAATACAGCACCGTTGAGCGCAACGGATTGTTCCGCACTTCGCAGATAAAGTCTCTCTTTGTCGATCCCGACAACGGGGATTACACGCTCAGGGACGGATCGATGATGCTGATCTACGAGCCCGATTTCGAGCCTCTGCCGCTCGATCTGATGGGAAGATACAATCCGTAAACCGGAGGAAGTTATGAAGAAGAATAACCGCCTTCGCGCGGTCGCCTGGCCGCTTATCATTATTCTGTTCTTTTTGACGATCATGAAGAATATCGGCTTTGATCCGAATCTCGGGCTTTGCGCTGCAAAATACGGCGGCTCCTACGCTTCGATCGAAACGCTCCGTGATAACGACGCGCTGCGCGCGTGCGGCGGAGCGTCGGTCGGCGGGAGCGCCGCGGCGATCCTCTCCGGCGATCAGAAGCTCGGGCTCGACGCGCAGAACGGAAAACTATTTCTGACCGAGCTTTCTACGCTCGCGGACGGGGAAAACCGTCTTGCGGATTCTTCCGAATTCGCTCTGCCGCGCACCGTGAGCGTCAAAGGCACCCTCTGCCGCGTATCGTGGAAGCTTGAACGCGCCGAAACGATCGAGACGACCGAAAACGGCGCGGAATGTGTCGGCGTCACATATTCGTTTATAAGTTCCTGCGGGCGCTTCGCGCTGCGCGTGAAGTGTCTTGCGCGTCCGCAGCTTGCCGGACCGTTCGAATTTCGCACCGAGATCGAAAATACCGGCGAAAAGAACGCGCGCATCTATCCCGGCTCGTTCGCGTCCTTCGTTTTCGCGCAGGATTCAGGAACCGAGCTCGTCTCGATCAAAAAAGAGAGCGGGATGTCCGAAGGATATACGCATTACGACGGGCAGTATTTCGAGGGCAGCGGGATCTACCGCGAACCGCTCGCTGCCGGGAAAAAATACACGACCTGGGTCAATACGTACCAGAGCTTCAATGCGAGCGGATACCTGCCGATGGTCTATCTCGACGCCTCGGATCGCGGCTGTTATGCCGCGCTCGAGTGGTCGAGCGGCGAGATCCTGACGAAATGCGGTAAAAACGGGACGAGCGTTTCCGTCGATCTCGACTGCGTGACGGAATCGAAAAAGGTGTTTTCGACAAAGCTTGACGCGGGGGAGACTTTCGCTTTTCCGTCCGTGTATCTCGGCGCGTACGACGGCGCGCTCGACGCGGGCAGCAATCTTTTCAAACAGTGGTTTTTCGCCTGTAAAGCGCCCCAAACGCTGCGGGAGAACGCGAACGAACCGCTCACGCAGATGGATTTTCAGTCCGGGCTTGAGACCTGCGGCATCGAGGCGGTCAAATGGGATTACGGCTGGTGGTCCGCGGACGTGCTCGGCAACTGGCGTTCCCTCGAGGGCTCGTGGGTCCTGCGCGATCCCGGTTATATCAACGCGATCGGCGCATACGGCTGCGAAACGCTCTCGGAATTCGGCGCGCTGGCAAAGTCGCAGGGCAAGAGCCTGACGACGTACGTTCTTTTGCACGACACGCGCGGCGCGGACGGCGAGGTGACCGACGCGTACGGCGAGTTCAACTCAAAGTCGCATTCCGACTGGTTCTCCGACCGGAATATCGACAACGGAATGGGCAACTCGGCGGATCTGGGCAACGAGGAATGCGTCGCGTATCTCAAAACCGCGCTCGCGGACTTTTTCAATCAGAACAACGTCACGACCTGGCGTTCGGATTTCGAGCCGATCTGCTGTTCCTCGGATAAGGAAAACCGCCACGACGCGAACGGTACGGACGTGCAGTACTGGTGCACGAAGGGCTTTTCGGAGCTCGTCGACAGTCTTTATGAAAACGTGCCCGGCTTCCGTTATGAGAGCTGCTCGAGCGGCGGGTCGATGAAGGACCTGTTCACCGCGACGAAGGCGGTCGTGATCAACTGCGACGACGCGGCGAATTACTTTGGGATGCGCGCGACGTTCTACGATTCGACCTACGTGATCCATCCCGCGCAGCTGCAGATGCCCTGCAATTCCGACTTTGCGAATCCGGATCAGGCATTGTTCCACCCGAAGCCGGAGCAGGGAGATATGAGCGACGAAGCTTTCCGCGACGTGATGATCGCCATGGGCTTCCGCACGCAGTGTCTCGGCGTACCGATGTTCTCCTCGTGGACGGGAACGCTGCTGACCGACTATTACGCGGAATACGCCGAAATGTATCAGACGAAGATCCGTCCGCTCGTCCGCGCGGGGGAGTTGTATCACATCCTCCCGCGTCCCGACGGCGTGCACTGGGACGGCGTGCAGTACGCCGACAAGGACGCCGAAGGCGCGATCAGGGGCGCGGCGTTCCTGTTCAAGCCCTCGCCCGAGGCTGGAGAAAAAGTACATATTACCCTGCACGGTCTCGATGCGGATACGGTCTATTCGCTGGTGTTTGAGGACCGTCCCGCGCAGAACGTCACAGCCTCCGGCGCTTCGCTGATGACCGATGGCGTCGACGTCACGATCGCAGAGGCGGTAGGGTCCGAGATCGTGTGGATAACAGTGTGAAGTGTGCAGAGTGCAGAGTGAAGTTTCGGACGGGCTTTGCCCGTACCCATTTATTATAAAATTAAGTCGCGCAGCGACTTCCTTCACTTCACTCTAAACTCTTCACGCTCAACACTTTTATATAGAGTATTATTTTGGAGATGAGGTAAATCTATGTGGACTTCATTCGTAGCGAAATTCTACAGCATCCTGTTCGCGTTTCTCATGGTGTTCAACACCGCGGAGCTTTCGTTCCCCGCGCTGAACGAGAGCGCCGAGATCGTCTATGAATTCACCGACGAGCTTGACGGCAGCGCCGGCGGGACCGTGACGGTCAACGCGAAGATCGGCGGGACCTACGATCTTTACTGGGGCGACGAGGACGGCAAACGCCTTGAAATGGACGGCACGCCCTTTACGGAGTTCGCCGAAGTCAAGGTGAAAGACGGCTCGGGAAGTACGGACGTTTACGAATTCACCGCGATCCCCGAGGGCGCCGAGACGGTGCTCGCCTTCAAGGGCGCGCTCCTGTGCGGACAGTGTGAAATTCCGGAAGAAAAACAAAATGACGACGGCGACGCGCTGTATTCGTTCGGCGTGCTCTCCGACGTGCATTACGACCGGTATAATATGTCTCTGACCGGCGACGACGCGGTGATCACGTTCAAAAACGCGCTGAATTTCTTCGACCGTTACGGCGTTTCCGTCGTAGCCTTGAGCGGCGATATCTCCACAAGGAGCGAGACCGACGCGTTTGAAAAATACAACAAGACCGTTGCGCTTTACGACTTCCCGGTCTACACCTGCACGGGCAACCACGACGTCGGTTACGGCGAATTCCTCGACCGCTGGACAAGCCTTGTCAACGTGGACGCGTATAACGAGCCGGTGCGAGAGGGGATCTGCGATCTGGCGGATAACGGGCTTGACTTTGTCTACGCGCCCGACGCGCTCGACGGCGACGTGTTCCTGTTCCTGAGTCAGACCGACTGGGATTACAACAGACTGGAGAGCCGTATTCTGAAGGACGAACAGCTCAACTGGCTTGCGGATACGCTCGAAAAATACAAGGACCGCCGCGTCTATCTGTTCTTTCACACGTTTTTGGCGGACGACAATCTCGACCCGCGGCTCGGCGAGGGCAACCTGCTCAACGACAAGGGCGTGACCTACGACCTCGTTTATACCGTCGGTACCGAGGACGAGGCGCGGTTCCGCGCGCTTCTGCAGCAATACAAAAACGTGATCTTCTTCAACGGTCATTCCCACTGGGAATTCGAGGGTGTGAGCATGAATCCGATCATGAACATCACCGATTACGGCGGCGCTTACGCGACGCTCGTACACGTGCCGAGCGTATCTTCGCCGCGCCGCACGATGAACGGCTCGACCGACGTTTTCGAGCTGTTCATGCGCTCCTCGCAGGGGTATCTGGTCAAGGTCTATGAGGACAAGATCGTGCTCTTCGGCACGCAGTTCTGGGGCGAGCGCTTCATTTCGTGGGCGACGTTCAACGTTTACAACGGGTAAAAATCTTATCAATCTGTAAAGTGTACGGTATAGATTTATGAATCATAAAAAGCTTTGGATCTGCAGCTTTGCCGTTCTCATCGCCTCCGCCGTAACGGCGTATGTATTTTCGGTTTATTATATTACGTGGAACGTACCGCTTTACGGCGTCGGGATCGCGCTGATCTTTCTTTGCGGCGCGGCGGCGTTCGCGCTGCCGTCCATAGCGAAGCACGGCAAAAGCAAACGGGCGATCGTTCCCGCGATCCTCGGCGGTCTCTGCGCCGTCGCGGGCGTGTTCGCGATCACGTTTTTTATCAATAATATCCTGATGCACGAACACGGCGCAAGGCTTGCGGCGGTCTTTTCGGCGGTCTTCGGTTTCCTGTTCGCGCTGATCCCGCTTATCCTGCTGAAAAAGCGGACGAAGGGCGTCCCCGCGGCGTACGCGCCGATCGGCGTCGTGCTCGCGCTGCTGATCCCTCTCGCGGGCATCGCCGGAACGCTGCCGAAGGAATACTTTAAGCTATACGGCAAACCGGATACGCAGAAAGCGGAGGCGCAGAAGGCGATTGCCGCCGCGGAAGAAAAGCTTTACGGGTCCGACGCGTTCAAAGATGAGGACGGAACCTTAACCGTCGCGTTCATCGGCGGGAGTCTGACCGACGGCAGGATCACCTACAAAAACGGCGCCGCGCACAGTGAAAACGCGTGGACCGAAAACGTGATACGGTTCCTTGAGAACAAGTATCCGAAGAAGACCGTTCGCGCGGTCAATGCGGGCAAGGGCGGCACGACCTCGCAGTACGCCGCGAGCCGCTTCGGCTACGATATCGAGCCCTACGCGCCCGATCTGCTGTTTATCGAGTATTCCGTCAACGACTCAGGCGCGTTCTCCGCCGAGCGCGACGAATACGGCGCCGCCGAAACGCAGAAATATCTCGAATATATGCTGCGGCGCTGCCTCGATATGAAAAAAGAGCCCGCCGTGATCTACCTGCACACGCCGTATCCGACCGAGGATGATTCGGAGCTGTATGCGTTATGGCGGCAGGGCGTCGATCTGAAAAACACGCTGTGCGCGTATTACGGTGTTCCGACGGTCAATATTTACGACGCGATCCATCAGAAATACAAAGCGGCGGATCCCGGCGTTTCTTTCTGCGACTGGCTGCTTGATAACGGCTGGTACAGACCTGCCGAGGGCGGCGGGATCGACGTGCATCCGAACGCCGACGGCTACCGGGCTGTCTATTCTTCCGCGGTGCTCGACGCGCTCGAGACACGCTGGGACGAGATGATCCGTCAGCCGCTGCACCGCGAGATCTACTGCAAAAACGACGCGGATTTTCTGAACGACTCCTATTCCTACGTCGAATGCGGCGATCAGCGCATAAGTTATCAGGGTGCATGGGAAATGCAGAAGAACCACTTGCTTTCGTGGTATCTTGAGAAAAAGGATGAAGTCCCGCGCGGCTTTTTCACGCGGGAGCATTTCGCGAACGGCGTGATGCAGACGAAGAGCGCCAACGGCGCGTGCTTCTTCTATGAGACCGACGCTTCAGAGATCGGCATGGCGGTCGTCTCGTCCCTGAACGGGCTTGCGGTCGAGGTTTTCTATGTGGACGACGACGGAACCGAAGTGCCCGTCGGCGAGCTTTCGTGCCACTCCGTTTACGGGGCAATGGATTTCCCGGCGGGGAGCGTGCGCCTGCCCGCGGACGGAAAAACGCGCAAGGTCATTTTCCGCGTTGCCGAAGCGACCGATGAGGAGTACCTGTTCCGCTTCGGATATATCATAGAATTTCGCGGCGGAACAGTATCAACCTGAAATTTTATATTTTGACCCGCTGTATATTAAGGCAACACCGCACAAATGCGAATGCGCGTCTTGCTTGATCTTTGTTTCGTCATCCTGCACAGCTTTTTCTTGACAACCGTCAGGTTGCCTGCGAAAAATCTGTACAATCTGACGAAAAAATCTACTGCGCAATCCGCA
>JAFRPB010000012.1 GCA_017429345.1 Clostridia bacterium
AAGCTATTGACGTCTCGCAAATGCGAAAAACATGTTGATTTTTCCGAAGTATTTGCAGGCTGCATCGAGATACGCCTATTTGTCAACAGCCCCCACCGGCAACCCGCAACTCGGTCGTTGCTTCTGCCTAAAGGCAGAGATCGCCACCGGCGATCCGCACCCCTTGAGGTGGGGGTGGCGAGGCGGAGAAATTGTATATTTTACAACGGAATTAACCATTTTTCATTTTTCACCCGTCCACAAGGGACGGGGCTCAAAACGCAAGCGGGCGGTCATGCCCGCCCCTACAAACGCTCGCCGAACGTTGCCGATCAAAACCGATACTCTGTTGCCGTTCTATCGACTGTATAAAACGAGCTCCGACTGATCGGACGTCAGTCGAAGCTCGTTTTTATTTCGATAAAAACGCGGTTTTCGTGATTTTATTCTCCGGGCGCGTCAGCCCGTCTTTGTATAGATCACGGTATACCGCGGGGTCTCCCCCGACAGGTCGGAGGACATCAGGTGCACCTTATCCGTCGGGATCTTTACGCCGCACAGCGTGTTTTCAGAAGAATCGAACCGGAGCGACGGCGGGAACGCCGCGTCCCTGCAAAGGGTGACGTGAGGGCGAAACGCCTTGCGGTCGTATTTTATTCCCGCCCCGTCCAGCGCCGCACGAAGCGCGCGCACGTACCGATCCGCTTTGTCGTCCGGACGGAACAGGGCGACGAGCACGCTGCCGAACATCGTCAGCCGGTCAAAAACAAACTCCGTGCGCACAGGGTCGATCCCGCGCATCGCTTCGATCACCGGCGCGCAGTCCGGGACGTTTCCCAAAAAGGTCAGCGTCATATGCTGATTTTCCGGCGGCGTGAACCGCCCGCGCACGCCCTGCCGCCGCAGCGCCTTCTGCGCGTCCTCAAACGCCCGCCGCGCGCCCTCCGGCGCCGGCAGCGCGATAAACAGCCGCATTTCCTCTCCCCCTCTTTTGCGCGTCGTTCCCGTTTTTCAGAATATGATCTGCCACCGGTCGAATTCACCGGCGCTCCGTTTTCTCTTTGCCTTTCTGTAAGCAGCGGCGTTGATATATTTCTTATACCGGACGAGAGACCGCGGCATGAAAACGCCGAGCGCGGCGCACATTTTTCGATAGACGAGCCCGTTCGGCACATAGAACGGGTTCTTCCACACCGCGCCGTCGCTTCGGCCGGACGCCTTCAGGACCGCCGCCGCAATGGCGGGGCTTCTCGATTCACCCTTGGAGCAGCAGACGTACAGATCCGTCACGCTTTCCGGCAGCTCCCACAGGAACCGCGCGGCGGCAGACGCGAGCGCATCGGTGAACGCGTCGGGGCGCTTTTCGTCCTCGAAATCCGCGAAGGGCAGAACGATCTTTCTGATATCGGTATCGCCGTCGATGAACCGGTTCGTTCTGTCGCCGCAGACGATCAGCGCGTTCCGCTCCGGCGGCAGGTCGAAAGCCTCCGCCGTAACGACGGGGACCGCAAGAATATGGATCGCGTATCGTTTGAGCCTGACTTTTCCGTTCATGGAAATCCCTCCCTCCGCGTCGGCTGCCCGTCTGCATCTGAAACAGAAGAAGATCGGCACGCCCGACTGTCTCAATTATTATACCACCGGACGAAACGGGGTTCAATACCTGTTTTTCCGAATGAGAAAACGGGGTCCGTCAAAACGCTCCGATTTATCCGCACGTCGTCGGTCGATCATCGTACCCGATCAGAACGGCGGATCGTCGTCATAATAATAATAGAAATCGTCGTCATCATAAAACAAATCGCAGTCATCCGAAAGGATCTCAAAGCTTTCTTGGATCACATACTGCGGAACGCGCCTTAACGCCGACGCGTCGATCACCGTCTCTTTGTTGAGATCCGAGCTTTCGACCGCATAGCCGGGGCCGTCGTACGCCGTGAAGCAGCTCATACCGCCGTCGATCGACCGGCACTCCCACAGAACGTCCCCTTTCTTGAACGGCAGCGGGATCGGAAACGGAAAAGGATCCCGGATCTTCGGAAACGATCCTTCGAGGAGCCGTTCGTCCGAGATCCAGAGCGTGTATTCCGCTTCCGGGGCAAGCGGCTGTCTGTCACGGTCAAACGCCACGCGCAGACGGTTGCCGGTTTTCAGATCCATACGATAAAGATACAGCTTCGGCTCGTCGCGGTAAGCCAGCGCCGCCTCAAGGCAGTCGTCAAGATCGTAAAAGACGCCGCGGTGATCGACCATAAGATCGGCTTCATAGTATTCCGGCGCATAGTAGTTCCAGAAAGAACGGTCTCCCGGAGCATAGAATTCGGCCAGCAGCCGTTCCTCCAGCGCAATGTAATCCCGCAGAAACGCATGCAGACTCTCCCGCGGGGCTTCCCATTCCTTAAGATGGATCGCCGTGTCGGGCATGGTTTCGATGATCTCCCGCCACGCGGCGTGTTTTTCGCTCATCGTTGCGGTCACACACTGATACACGACGCACGCCGCCTCCAACGGGCTGAATTGATACCCGATCTTTTCGAGATGCGCGCGCACGTCCTTTGAATTGATGAAACGGTAATAATCCATAACTGTTCCCCCTGTTTAAATATAGAATTCTTCCGTCGTGTCAAGACAGATGCAGCCGAGGCGCCCGCCGAACGCCGCGCCGCAGTCGATCGCGATATGGTTGTTCCCGCGCCAGATTTTTCCCTTGTACGCGGGGTCGATCAGATGCGTCGGCGTGTGGCCCGTGATAAAGAACACGTCCGGCGTGTATTCGATCTCATAATCCGGCTCGCCCCAGATAAATTCCAAAAAGCTGACGTTGTGTATATCCTGCCCCGGGCAATAATCCGGCAGCGTGTGGGACAGATGAAACCGCTGTCCGCTTACCGTGATCATCTTATACACCGAAAAGCCTTCGATGTAGTCGATCAGCGCTGTCTGCGTTTCTTTGGGAAGCGCCCGGAACGCCGCCGCGGTGGGTTCGCCGTCGCTGAGCATCCACAGCCGGTACGCCTTCGTTTTGATCAGCGCGTCCTCCGGCACGCCGTCCCGGATGTGCTTTAAGCTCCGCAGCGCCAGCGATTCGTGGTTCCCGATCAGGGGGACCACGTTTTTCCGCTTCATCTTATCCAGCAGAATGTCGATCCCGCCCGCGCCCCGGTCGATCACGTCGCCGAGAATATAAAGCCTATCGCCGTCTCCGAAGCCGATCTTCTCCAGCATTTGCCGGTACTTGTCATAACACCCGTGCAGGTCGCTCATCACGTAGGTCATTCATCTTGCTCCTCAAATATCAGTTTTTCAGGATCCCAATGAACCGGAATCGTTCCAGTTGCGCCGTAACGGTTTTTGGCGATGTTCAGCTCGGCTTTTCCGGTTGTTTCCGTATCTTCGAGATCATACGTTTCGCGGAACGGAAAAATAATGACGTCCGGGTCCTGCGTCAGAACTCCGCTTCGCAGAAGATCGGACAACTCCGGGCGAAATACTTCGTTTCCATAAGTGTCGGGCAACGGAGCTCTTCTGCTGATTTGGCTGGTCAGTACTACCGGTATATTTTCACTCAGAGCAAGCTCTTTCAACGCGGACAGGGTTTCAGTCGAAGTCTTGGGCGTGGAACGGCGCGCAAACAGCTGCAGGTAGTCGATAAAAACCGCATCGCATTTTGCAAGAGAGTGTATCATTCCCGTAATATAAGGAACGTCGGCATTCGTCGGATCGTCGAAATACAGCGTTTCACTCTTTTGACGCGAACCGGACTGCTTTCCGAGGATCCTGTTTAAACCGTCTTTTGAAATTTCCAAAGAGCAGAAATAGACGCGCTTTCCGGCTGCGGCGATATTCCCCGCGATCTGCAGCGCAAGGCTTGTTTTTCCCATTGCGGGACGCGAGGCGATCAGGGTGAGCGAGCCGCGGCGCAAGCCGCCGCCGAGCATCCTGTCAAGAGAAGGGATCCCGGTCGGGAATGTGCCGATTTTCAGAAAGTCAGATTCCCTGTAATCTACCTCGTCAAGGTCGATCATCTTGTCAGTATCAATCATTTTGTCTTTTTCCATCTTCGTTTTTCCTTTCTTTGTTTTTACCTGTCGGACAGGCGTATTACCGTTCCGCAATACAATCAATACCGTTTTCCGTGGGACGTTTTCGGGACACGGTTTATTTCCCGTTCAGCATATCTGCCATATAGCGGTCCATCTGCTGCTGGGCAAAGGCGGCGTCCTGTATGCTGCCGCGCATTTCGGCGTTTGCTTTCATCTGCGCCCAGTATTGGTATCTCTTTTTCGCCTGCGAGTTGCTTGCGGCGATCATATCCGCGAACGCCTTATCCATCTGTCCCTGCGCGCGCGCCGCGTCCTGCGGTCGCCCCGTCATAACCGCGCCGGCTTTTAACTGCGCCTGACGCTGATACTCTTTTTTTGCCTCTGAATTCCCCGGGGATATCATATCCGCAAAAGATTTATCCATCTGTCCCTGCGCGCGCGCCGCGTCCTGTTGCCGTCCGGTCATGACCGCGCCGGCTTTATAGCCCGCCTGCCGTTTATAATTCTCCGCTGCCGCTCCGCGCGTATGCGATTCGGACGCGCTGCCGCCCGATTCCGCGCGGTTTCCGGAGCTGCCGGCAGCCGACAAAACGAGGATCGCACCAAAGAACAGCACCAGCGACGGGACGCACAGCAGTTTCAGCAGCATTCGCAGCCATCGGTTCCCGACGAGCTCACCCGCGACGAGCAGACCGCTTGCCACGGAGATCACCGCCAGCCCGATGATCTTCACGAGCCCTGTTTGCTTTACGAGCTTTTCGTCGCCGCTGTACAGGGAGCGGACGTGCACCTTCAGCGCGATATCCTCGACGTCCTTTCCGGTCAGCGCTTCGTAAAACGACGCGTTTCGCCCGTCTTTCTCCGCCAAAATCCGTTTCGTTAGGACGTGCTCGGTCTCCCAGCCGGACGTTCCGCCGAAGGAACAAACCGCGGACCCGCAGACGATATCCAGATCATATTTCGTGATCCGGTTTGACGATGCGTTGATAACGAAGATCAGAAGATCGATTTTGCCGTCCGCCTCCGTTTTCAATTCCGCTTCCGCCGTAATGTAATCGGGATCGCGCCAGATCAGCGGCTTCGAAAACCAGTTTTTTATCCCGTCCCACCCGACGAGAATAAACAAAAGCGCCGCAAGCAATACGGCGACAACGCCCACGGCGACGTTCTCCTGCGTTTTTGAAAGCTCGGTTATTCCTTTGAAATGTTTCTTTCTCATTTTTATCGCTCCTTTTATTGCATAAGACGGGCTGATTCCGTCGATTCCCCGCACCCTTTATAATCGCGTGAAAAATAAGTTTGGTCCGATTTCCGGCGGAATTTACAAATTGTTTACACGGTTATTCGCCGCCCTTCCGGAATCAATATACCGGAACCGATGCGGCGAAATCGGGACATGCGCCGTAATATGATATTTTCAGCGGGAACCGCCCGGACGGAGCGAAAAGATTTTAAAAAAAACCGCGCGGACCAAACCGGGCGGCTTCTGCGGTTAGATAACATTACGTAAAGATCGACCTGATCCGCGCGGATATCCGCGAAAAAAAGATTCCGTCGCAAAAAACGGCGGAAAGCTGCGGGTTTGTGTATCAGTATACGGATCACCGGCATTACGTGATCGAGGGCGAGGGATTAGAGGACGGAAAGATCTACGAACTGACGCCGGAAATGTTCATCTTGCCATAATTCAACTAATAAAACGCACCGCCGCCGGAGGATCCCCCGGCGGCAGTTTTCTGAACATCATAATAAAACACACCAATCAACAATCAGTTCTTATGAGTGAAGATGTAATTCTTTTAATCGTTTCGTCGATCAATTCTGGAAAGGCTTTGTCAGAAGCGTTTTTACTGTCCAGTTTTTTTATGCTTTCGTAGGGAAATGAAACGGTAATCGCAAACCCACAAGAAACATTAGCCTCAGCGCGACCCGGCTCTTCAAAAACAGTATTAAACTGCTTTTGAAAGGATTCAAGCTCTATTGGATCAAACATGCTTCTGTTCTGAAGGATAACACTCTTTAGGTCTTTCTCCCATGCTTCTTTTTTTATCTTTTTGTTAATTTTTTCTGCCATGGAAAGCCATGTGTCTATCTGATTGTTTTCCATTTCCTTTTGAGAAAGCCATACTTGACCTTCACTGCGATAATATGAAAACTTCAAATAAGGCCAGATTTCAATATCCGCTTTAATTGATTCGATTTCGACGAATTGGTGTCTTTTATTTACAAAAGATTTGTTAATTCTCCATCGTAAAGAGTTGGACTGAGTTATGGTGTCACCTGGCCACATATTAATTGTAACGTAGGGCTGTTTTTTTGATTCACCCGATAACATACGCTCCGTAAAACCGAAACGGACCAATCGTACATAATAGTATAGATTATCAATAATTATGTCATTTTTATTAATATAGAACTCATCTTCGTTTTCATCTTCTTTTCCATTATTTTTGTTGTGATAATTCACAAATAGGTTTTGTAACGTCTTAAGTCTGGCTTGGATTTCTTCCTCTTGAGAAGGATCAAGCAACGAAAGGTGTTCACTTCTTGCCCATTTAGGATAATAGGAAAGCAGAAAATCCCGATAATCATTGGAAAGCAAATCGCTTCCATGATTCAATCGGATATCCCGACCTAAAAGTCGAACAATATCTGGCCAGGTTAGCTCCACCACTGTAGATATTATTTCTTCAGAACAGTTTACTGTTTGCTTATATTTATCAATTTGTTCACTCACTTGATCTCTGCAATCGGTATTGTTCCGTTTCACTTCGATAATAATCAGTGTATCATCATAAGCCACTGCGATATCTGTTATTTTTCTTCCCTCTATAGATCCGTTATCGTCCTTGTTGGATAGGCCTTCGGTATAATCGGGCAGATCTTCAGAAGTTAATGTGACACCGATGACTTTCGAGGCAATATCAAACTCATCGGCAGGTGTTTGGAATCCCACTTCATAAGTGTCATACGGAAAATCAATCTGAATTGCGTTTGTTGGCGCATTATCCTTGGCATTTTGCTCTTTTTTGTTATTGTATTGTTTATTATTCAATTCCTGCAAAAATAGGAGCAAAAATGAACGGTTCTCACGAAAGAGTATCGCAAGCCCTCTTGAAATATTGTTTTCGATCGGCATAGAGCCTTTTTGTGTATAAGAATTGAAAAGATTCATGTGTGTTGTTCTCATTTGTTATTCCTCCGTTTACAATAATATTTCTTTTATTATTCAACCATAGTGCCCCACAGCTTCTTTGAGATCCGCAGCAACGGTGTCTGCGAGCGATTGCGGCGAGAAGATGTGTACTACATCGCCCGGTGGCACATGGATTATTTGCATATTGCCCTGGGCCGCCGACAACATTATACGAAACTGATTAATACTCGAACTCTGCGTCGACTTCAACCTTCATCAGATCGATATAAACAAAACGCTCCGGTTCGTCAAACCGATCCTCAAAAGTATTGCGGACGCGGAAGTTGTATTCCCTGTCCGGGTCGTTCATCCTGAAAGTATTGATCAGGATATAGGGATCGATCCCGTTGCAGGGACCATCGTCCACGCCCTCGACGAAAATCTGCTCCGGCGACGCCTTGCAGCCCAGAGAGTGATCCGTAAAGGCGGCGTCAGGGATCGTGTCCGGCGTAAAGCCGGGCGCTTCCGTCAGCCAGTCCCGCAGCAGAGCGGGAACGGACTCGATCTGCCGGAACGACGCCTCGGTATCGTCGTAACCGCCGCGCAGTTCTGCCATCGCTTTAAAGAAAGAAGCTTCTTTCTCGTTTCTCGGTTCTTCCGAAAAGCAGTTTTCCTCACGGATATGATGAAAATACTCCCGGAATCCGACGACGTTTCCGTCCCCGTCAAACAAACCGTTATCGGTTTTCGCGTATGCGCGGATCAGCCGCAGCATATCCGATTTCGCCTTCTCAAACCCGGAATACGCCCACTGACCGTTCATTACATGTCCCTCTTCCGGGACGCGCGAGCTGCCCTCTGCGTTTACGTTGCTGGCGAGTGAAAGGATCCATACACAATCTGCCATAAAAAACATCTCCTATTTGTTTTTTGTTTCAGCCGATCTTTCGTCTGCAGAATACAGTATAAATGACTGCGTGGGACATTTTCGACGCATCAAAGATACTTTTCCGCCGCTTCTTTGAGGTCCGCGGCGACGGTGTCCACAAGCGACTGCGGAGAGAGGATCTTTATATGTCTGCCGTACTGCATCGCCCACAGGCGCATGGCCTCGAGATTCACTCTCACGCGGGCGGTGGCTTCGTCCTCGCTTTCGTCCGAAAACCGGATATCGCTCCCGAACCAGTCCATCACGTCGTTAATCAGATACTTCTTGAACCGGAAGGTCACGTCGTCGCTCTCATCCTGAAACATATAGATATGCTCCGCCATATGTTTCGGCAGATCCACGCCGTTCTCAAAGCCCTTCACCTTTTTTGCCGGTTTGGCGGGCGTATCGAGCAGCCGGATATCGGAAATGCGGTCGAGGCGGTAATTCGCCGCGTCGTCGAATCCGTCCATATTGCAGATCAGATAATACCGCCCGTTCGCCGCGGCGATCTGATAGGGATTGATGACGTATTCCCGCGCGTCGCCGTTTTTGTCTTTACGCGGGTGCAGCTTCTTATCGAGTCCGTAGCTCATATAATGAAACGCCACCTGCTTGCCGCCGCTGATCGCCTCGTCCAGCACCTCGATCGTATAAAACAGCTGTTTGTTCTCGCCCGAGCGGTCCGGCAGGGTGCGGATGTGCTTCACCCGCGCCTGAAAATACTTGTTGGAAAGCCCCTCTAACTTTTCCACAAGCTCTTTGCACTGGGCGTAGGGCACGTGCTTCGAGAAGAGAAGTCCGTCGATCAGAAGCCGCAGCTCCGCGTCGGTGAACTCCCGCACGAGATAATAGTCGGAGGTCACGACGCTCTCCTCAAGTTCGCCTGTTTTTTTGTTGGGGACCATACGGATAGACTCGCTGTATTCGATCTCGTAACCTGCTTCCAGCAGATTCGTGAGGTTGCGCCGCACCGCCTTGCGGTCGACGGTCATATCGTATTCGTTTTTCAGGATCTCAATGATGTCCTTCTGGCTCAGGCGGTGATCCGCGTCCGTATACTTCTTCAGGATCTCCAGAATGTTGATCACGAGCATCTTTTTGTGCTGTTTCGTATACATAGAAACACCTCCGCATAGGATATTGTATCACGTTTTGTTATAATATACAATACCCCATGCGGCATTTTTGTCCCATAATCAGTCTTCCACCGTAATTCTCGCCACTTTGCCCCACGGCGGGTCGACCTGATCGTTGTTGATCAGCCACAGCACGGGGATCCCGTTCGCAAGCTCCTCTTTCGGGAACGGCGCGCAGCCGTCCGTCAGGATGATGATGCACGAGGGCGGTTTTTCCTGCATATGCCGCGCGACGTATTCGAAAATGATCCCGAAATCCGTTCCGCCGCCCCCGGCGGGCTTGATCACGATGAATTCCTCGAAGCAGGAAAACTCTTTCGGTTCGATGATCGCCGCGTCGAAAAAGCCCAGCCAGCCGCAGAGCCTGCCGTCGAACTGGTCGATCGCGCCTTTAACCTCGGAATACGCCGCGGTCATCATTTTGTCCGATATGGAGCCGGACGTGTCGATGAAG
Organism: Clostridia bacterium; assembly: GCA_017429345.1. Classification (GTDB taxonomy): domain Bacteria; phylum Bacillota; class Clostridia; order Oscillospirales; family Acutalibacteraceae; genus RGIG2774. The sequence continues at coordinate 9,680 of JAFRPB010000012.1, forward strand.
AACAGAATATCGTTCGCACCGCCGATCTTGCCCGTTTCGTTGAAATCCGGCAGGAAGAAGGGGCTCTCTGCAAAGCGTCGGTCCGGCGGCGAGAATGAGTAATCGCAGATCTCCTCCTGAACGAACTCGTTCAGGATCGTGCGCCAGTCCGTCTGCGGTTTCGTCAGCTCGTCGAGCATCCGCTGCGCGAACAGCGGCAGAAGCCCTCTTGAGAACGACGGATCGCGGACCCGGATCGCCTCGCAGCAGTCGGCAAAGCGCTTGACCCAGACGTCCCGCAGGGGCTCGTCCGATTCGGTGACCTTGCCCCAGCGGCTGTGGTCGTCCCAGAGCTTCGGCGCCTCGGCGTCATCCCGGGATGCGTTTTTCTTCTTCGCACGGCCGGAGGCTCTGCCGTTCCCGACGCCGGAGCCGTAATCTCCGCCGTCGTCTTCGCTTTCCCCCGCGCCCCCGTTGCCCGGTTTTTTCTTGTTTTTGCCGGCGGCGCCTGCCGCCGGACCGCCGGATCTGTGCGGCAGCATTTCGTATACTTCCTCCGCCGTGTAAAGATATCCTTCTTTGCCGTCCGGCGCGAGATGCATGGACTCGCCGTATTTCGCGAGCGTGATGCTGCGTTTATCGCCGCCGTTTTCCTGTAAGATGTTGGAATTGACCACGATATCCGCCGCGATATTATAACGCTCGCCGTCGAATTTCTCTCCCCGCAGAACGTGCTGCAGCACGACGTGCAGGATCTCGTGCATCAGCACGAAATCCAGTTCTTTCTCCGAAAGGTTCTCGAGAAACGCCGGACCGAAGGCGATGCGCACCCCGTCCGTATACGCGGTCTCTGCGCTCTCGTCGATCGAATAGATCATATGCATGAGCAGAAGCCCGTAGAAGCCGTGGTTGCACAAGATACGCATCCGCGCCACGAGCAGCCGTTTCATATATTCCCGCGCTTTTTCTTCAGACAGCGCCATTGAGCAGCCTCCCTTTGGATGAGATCCACGCCGAAAACTCCGGGATCTGCAGGAGCTTTGCGCGGTAATCCTTTTCAATATACATATAATCACGGAACAATACCGCGGCGAAATCGGGCGGCAGTCGCGTCCCGTACCGGATCGAGGCGGCGATCCGCCGCATCTCGTCCTTGTGGTCTCTCGCGTAAGAAGTCATGGCAGAACAGAGCGCGTACATGGCGTCGGTCCCGGTCGGGATTTTGGATTCCGTGCCGTCGAAGATGCCCTCGACGGAGGGAAGATCCCGGTACACCTTCGCCCACGTGCGGAATTCGATCGCGGCGCCCGTACCGATGATCCCTGCGATGAGCGGATACATTTTGTCCGCGTCCGGATCGATATGATTCAGAAGATTGCTCACCATCTCCCACGCGCGGGGCGTGGCGAAGGCAAGGTCGTCGTTTCCCGGGTCAAAGGCGAACAGACGGTTCTGCCGGAACGACAGAAATCCCACGACCTTGTCGTTGACGCCGGAGCGGATCGCCCACGCCTTCCACGCCTTGAAGCTGCTCTCGACCTCGATATGCAGAAGACGGTTCGAAAGCGCCTTGGGCATTTTGAACGCCACGGATTTATCCGTCACGCGGTTGCCGGCGGCGATCACGATGCAGTTTTCGGGCAGCTTATGCTCGCCCACGACGCGGTCGAGGGTGATCTGATACGCCGCAGCCTGCACGGACTGCGGCGCGGCGGAGATCTCGTCGAGGAACAGGATATTCACCGTGCCGTCGCCGTCGTCCATCTGAAAGATCTGCGGCTTGAGCCAGATCGCGAGCGTTTTGTCCGCGTTCGCGGTCGGGATGCCGCGCAGATCGATGGGATTGAACAGCAAAAGGCGCACGTCGGTAACGTTTACGGTCTTTCCCGTCCCGCGTTCGATCTCTTTGCCGAGCTGCCGCACCGCCTGGCTTTTGCCGACGCCGGGCGGACCCCAGAGCATGACCGACGGGAACAGCCGCAAGGGAGTGCCCGAATTGATCAGACTGCAGTATGCGGGCGCCAGCTCGGCGATCAGACGCTCCGGGTTCATCTGCGGAATATTGCTCATTTTCACATCGCTCATTTTTTATCGACTCCCAGCTGCTTATCTATTTTTGCGAGTTTTTTGACAAGGCGTTCGAGCTCGTCGCCGTAATCCGCGCCGTTTTCGAGCTCGCGTTCGATATCCGCTTTGCGTTCGGTCAGCCGCTCCACGGTGCGGTTGAGGTTTTCCGTGCGGGTCGGAAAATTATCGAGGAAATTGTCAAGACGGATGAGGCCCCCGACCTCGGTATCTCCCGTTTCCACGTGATAACTGCCGTGTCTTTTCAGCCACACGAACGGCGCTTCCCTGATCATGTGCGCGGGCAGCACGACCCGGAATCCCGCGTATTCGAACAGCGGCGTTTCGTGCTTGCGCATCGCGTTTTCCGAGAGCGCTTTGAACAGCGTTTCCCGCAGGGCGCGGCGGCGGTCCGCCTCGGCTTCCTTCTCCCGCGTCGTCACGGGGACGGGCTGCGCGCTCTTCCACGCCGCGTAATCCGCACCGTCCGCCCGCGCGTTCGCGAGCTTTTCCTCCTGCTGCCGAATCTGCCCCGGCAGCGCGTCCAGCTCCGCGCTCAGGCGCAGCCGATCGGCGCGGGTCTTCGCCTGCAGCGCGGTCAGGCGGGAGATCTCGTTGGCGGTCTCCACGCGCTCCTTCACGCGCGCGTCGCCCACCGCGAGCGCCTTGACCTCGGCGTAATCGAGCACGGTGTCGGCGATGTCGGAGCCGCTGCGGGCGGTCAGGGAGCCGGAGAGCAGATCGGAGATAAAGCGCTGCTTGGTCTCGAGCACCTGCCACGAATACGCGTCGAAGCTGCCCTCGGTGATGTAGCGGAAGATCTGCACCCGCGCGTTCTCGTTGCCCTGCCGCAGGATGCGCCCCTCGCGCTGGACCATATCCGCCGGCCGCCACGGCACGTCTAAATGATGCAGGGCGATCAGCTTATCCTGCACGTTCACGCCGAGGCCCAGCTTGAAGGTGGAGCCCATCAGCACGCGGACTTCGCCCCGACGCACGGCGGAAAACAGCTTCTCGCGCTTTGCCTCGGTATCCGCCGAATGCACGTAGGCGATCTCTTCTGCCGGGATCCCGAAGCCCGTGAGCAGGCGCTTGAGCTCGTCGTACATATTGAACGCCTGCTTCGGCGTCGAAACGTCGCAGAACACGAGCTGCGCGCTCTTCTTCGCCGACGTTTTAAAGTAAATGTCCTGTATATTTTCGGCGCAGCGGTAAACCTTGCTGTTCATATCGAACTGCGCGTTCCGGTCGGCGAGGCGCAGGTCGAGCGCCGCCTTGCGCCCGTCGGTGGTGATCAGGAGCATGTTGTCGTCCTTGCGGGAGACAAGCCCGTTTCTCACAAGATCCGCGCGGTTGGAGATGTTTTTGAGATACGCGTCCAGCGCGGACGTCTTGCCGATGAGCGCGTCGGAATAGCCCGAAAGCGCCGGAACGCCGTCGCCCGCGTCCACGGTATGAAAATCCGCGATCCCCGCAAGAAGATTCGTCAGCTCCGGAAGATTGTGAAATTTCGCGAAGCGCGTGGCGAGACGGTAGCCGGAAGTATCCACGTCGATCTCGAATTCCGTCACGGCCTCTGCGAACATGCCGATCCAGCTGTCGAAGCTCTGCAGGTCGAGCAGCGCAAGCTCCCCGCTCTGCAGATACTGCTGCAGAGCGAACGCCTCAGTCACGGAATTCGTGATCGGCGTACCGGTGGCGAACACCACGCCGCCCCCGCAGTTCTGCCGCTGCACCGTCTGCACCTTGTCGAGCATATCGACGCATTTTTTCGAGCCCGTCTTGTTGACGCCGAGCACCGTGGTGATCTTCGTCTGCACGGGCAGATTCTTGTAATTGTGCGCCTCATCCACAAACAGGCGGGAGACGCCGAGCTCGTCGAAATATACGCCGTCATAACTCTCTTCGACCGCGAAGATCAGCTCCCGCAGCGCCTTTTTGATCTTTTCCAGCGCCGCGCGGCGGGTCTTCGTCGCTTTTGACGGCTCGGCGAGATCCTCGAGCTCCTTTTTGCGCGCTTCCAGTTCCTGCTCGTAATACGCTCTTGAAAGCGGGATCTGCTCAAAGCAGCTGTACGCCATAATGATCCCGTCGAATTCCTCATCCCGGACGCGTTCGAGTATTTTTTCGCGCTTGTCCGGCGCAAAAGTCTTCGGCTCGACGGTCAGCAGCTTCGCCTGCGGGTACATCGTGCGGAAGATCGTCTCCCACTGCCCGACGATGTTGTTCGGCACGACGTACAGATTCTTCTTCGACCTGCCCGTGCGCCTGAGCTCCATGCCCGCCGCGATCATCACGTAGGTCTTGCCCGCGCCCACGTCGTGCGCAAGAAGCGTATTCGGCGAGAAGAGAATACGGGCGACGGCGTCTTTCTGGTAGTCGCGCAGCGTAACGCCCGGACTCATCGTCGGGAAGGTGAGGAACGCCCCGCTGTACTGCCGACGAACGACGCAGCCGAACCTGTTTTCGAAGATCATCTCAAGCCGCTCTTTGCGTTTTTCGTCCTTCCATACCCAGCGCCGGAACGCGGCGATCAGCTTTTTCTGCTTTTCCAGCGCCAGCGCGGTCTCCGCCTGATTCAACACGCGCCGGACGCCGCTTTTCGTCGTGTTCGTCTTTTGCTCGTCCGTCACGGCGATCGGCTGCAGGTTCAGCGTTTTTTCAAGAATATGCAGCGCCTCGATCCGGGGCGTGCCGTAGGTGTCGGTCATCGCCACGTTATGGGAATAACGCGCCTTGTCGGGGATCTCCCAGCTGCCCGTGAGCGGATCGAACTTCGTGCTCAGGAATTCTTTGGTATCCGGGCGGTTCCAGCACCATCGCCAGCCGGACGGAATACCGAACAGATGCTCCATAAACCCGTCGATCACGTCCGGCGGCACCCACGGGGAGCCGAGCGTGACGTAAATTTCCCCGGTGGGGACGGGCTCGGGCAGCACGCGGTCAAGCGCTTTGACGTTCGCGTCGAAATACCCGTGGTATTTTTCGTTCGCCTCGACCGCGGCGGCGCGCTTGCGCACGATGTTGCCCGAAAGGTACTCGTCCGCGGTCTCCCAGCCTTTATAGAAGCACTCGTTCCACGTCTCGGGATTCTGGTAGACGCTGCCGCGCAGCGAACCGATCACTTTTTTGATCGGCTCGCCCGTGATCTCGGCGATATACTCCATATCGACCCGCCCGAGGTTTTCAAGCGACAGCAGCAGCCCGTCCGCAGGGCTTTCGGCATGGATGCCGGAAACGAGGTCGTCCGTCGCGAAGGCGTTCTCCCACGTCAGGGGCAGATCCATACAGGTAACCTCGCGGATATGCGCTTCCTCGCGGCGTTTTTCCTCAAGCTTCTTCTCCCGTTCTCTGCGAAGCCGCTCCCGCTCTTTTCTCTCCCGCTCCTTTTTCTTTTCCCCTTCGACCCGATTCCGCATTCTGACGATGGCGTTTTCCAGATCCTGCGTCGAGGCGGAAATGTTGTTCTCTTCAAGGTAGTCTATGAACATATCAAAAAGTGAGAGCTGCGCGTCTTTGTTCATAACGCACCGTCCTTTCCGTGTGTTTCGGCTGTATTATAAGGCGCGCCGTGTACCGTAAACGCCCCATCGTCAGCGGTAAAATACAAGCGTCGTACAGGCAGACCGCGTTTTAATATCATTATACATTCCGTTAAGTCCCGAAATCCTCCCTCTTACCTGCCGACGGAACAAAAGCTTGTAAAAAAGCGCGCCGGGGTATATAATGACAGATAAAGGTGATGAAAATGCTGTATTTGTCGAAATCAAAATATTGCCGCCTCTGGCAGTGCCCGAAGATGCTCTGGCTGGATACTTATCGCCCGGAGCTGCACGAGGCGAACGCCGCGGACGAGGCGCGATTCACCGCGGGCAACGAGGTGGGCGACCTTGCGATGGGTCTGTTCGGCGACTATGTCGAGGTGACCGCGAAAAAAGAGGACGGCAGGCTCGACCTGCCCGAAATGATCCGGCGCACCGAAGAAGAAATGAAAAAGGGGTCCCCGGTGATCTGCGAAGCGTCCTTCTCCTTCGGCGGGCTCTACTGCGCGGTCGATCTTCTCAAAAAAGAGAACGGCGGTTGGGCGATCTATGAGGTAAAAAGCTCCACCCACCCGGACTCCGCCGTTTACCGCGCGGACGTCGCCTATCAGAAATACGTGCTCGAACACTGCGGCATGCACGTGACGGGCACGTATCTTGTCACCATCGACAGCAGCTACGTATACGACGGGGAATTGCGGCTCGACGAGCTGTTCCGTGTGACGGATATCTCCGACGGCGTATGCGAAGAGATGAAGAATATCGAAAAGAATCTTCGCGCCGCAGAACAGACCCTTTCGGGAGAGGAACCGCAGATCGATATCGGCGAACACTGCCGGGATCCTTACGAATGCGGATACTGGGGGTACTGCACCCGCGCGCTGCCGACCCCGAACGTGTTCGGCCTATACCGGGTCGGTTTCAAAACCGCGCTGAAATACTATTACGACGGCGTCGCGTCCTTTGAAGCGCTTCTTGCCGCCGGAAAGATCAAAGGGAAAACCGCGCTGCGGCAGATCGACTTTGCGCTGAACGACTGGGGAACGTTCGCGGACAGAGACGCGATCCGGGCGTTTCTCGGTACGCTCTCCTACCCGCTGTATTTCCTCGATTTTGAGACAATGCAGCTCCCGGTGCCGAAATACGTCGGCTCAAGGCCCTATCAGCAGATCCCGTTCCAGTATTCGCTGCATTATATCGAGAAAGAAGGAGGGGAGGTGAAGCATAAAGAATTTCTGGCGGAATCGGGTCCCGACCCGCGCCGCGCGCTGGCCCAGCGGCTGTGCGCGGATATCCCGAAGGACGTTTGCGTCACGGCGTACAACAAGGGCTTCGAGTGCGGGCGCATCAAAGAACTGGCGGAGGCGTTCCCGGACCTCGCGGAGCACCTGATGAACATTGAGGGCAATATCAAGGACCTGCTCACGCCGTTCCAGTCCGGCTGGTATTACAACCGCGCCATGGGCGGCTCATTCTCGATCAAAAGCGTGCTGCCGGCGCTGTTCCCGGACGACCCGGAGCTCGATTATCACAACCTCGAGGGCGTGCACAACGGCAGCGAGGCGATGGAGATCTTCCCGCGCATCGAATTCATGCCGCCGGAGGAAAAAGAATCCGCCCGCAGAAATCTTCTCAAATACTGCGAGCTGGATACGCTGGCGATGGTAAAGGTTTGGGAAAAACTTAATATTTTAACACTTAACTGAAAGGAAATTGTAGTAATGGAAAAAGAAAATGCATTTAAGTTCCTTGTTTTCAGTGCTATTCCGTGTAGGAGAAACAAATCTGGAAAGATCATCGAGCCACAGGACCGATTGAAAGACGCCATTCATCGTGCGCACAGAGATGTTCTTACCGGGAGGTTCTATTTTGAGCAGTACCTTTCTTATAAAGAAAAGGGAAAAGACGGACTCAATGAGATCGAAATCAAATTAGATTCTATAATACGGGATTTAAAGAAAAAAGGAATTGCACTAAACTCAAATAGTCTAATTGAAACTCTGCAAAAAGAATATGATACGGTTGAATTTGGCGCAATTCAGAAACTCGTAAATATGACCTTAAAGTATGTTGTGATTTTGAATTCATTTGAAAAAGCTGAAATACCGGTCGACGAGCATGGTTGTGACTGTCCGTTAGATAGCGTTATTCTAACCGAACTTGAAAAAAGACTTGGGAAAAAACACACGAAATGGACGAGAATGAACCATGATGAATATAAAGAAGTTCAAAAGGAAATAAAACAAATAATGGAAAATGAACCTATTCTTTATTTTGATTTTAAATATTGGAAATAATCGCGAAAAACGGCATCGCCAATGATGGGTCTGATTCTTTCGCTATACACCGCCCGATGGGACGAAAAGATCCCATCGGGCGGTGTATTATAATATCATCAAATTCACAGGGAGGAATCACAATGCCTACAATATCCATGTGCATGGCAACCGTTAAGGGAGATCCGGCAGATCGGGAGACGCTTTCCCGTATCTTAAACGACCACAAAGCGTGGCTGGAGGATCCCGCTAAAGGCAGGCAGGCATACCTGCGAAACATGAACCTTGAAAAAGCCGACCTTTCCGGCGAAGATCTTTCGTTTGCAGACCTGACCGGCGCCTGGCTGAAGGAAGCGAAGCTGGCGGGAACAAAACTGAAGGGCGCCGTTCTGGACGGGGCGTTCATGCACGACGCCGATCTGACAGGCGCGGATCTGCGCGGCGCGCGGCTCTCTCACGCTAAGGCCTGTCACGCCTGCTTCAAAAGGGCCGATATGGAACAGGCGATCCTCACCGGCTCCGTTCTTTGGGAATCCGATTTTGAAGAAGCGAATCTGAAAGGCGCGATCCTGACCGCCGCCGAGCTGTGCGACTGTGACTTTACGGCTGCGGACCTGTCCTATGCCGATCTTTATTGCGCCAATCTTGACTATACCGTTTTTCGGGACGCCGATCTGAAATACGCAAGGATCGGTTACGCGGAAAACTCGTTCTACGCCGATTTTAAGAGCGCCGACCTGACCGGCGTCGATTTCTCGGAATGTCCGTTAAATGAAGGAAGTACGGAAGGCGCGACCGGCTTTCATCCGCACATGCGCTGCCCGGAGGAGGGCTCCTTTATCGCGTGGAAAAAGTGCCGGGACGACCGTATCGTCAAGCTCCTGATCCCGGAAACCGCCGCAAGAACGGGCGTTTGTGCCGATACCTGCCGTGCTTCCAAAGCCGTGGTTCTGGATATCCGGGATGCAGAAAACGGTTCCTGCGAGGAAGCGGTCTGCTGTTACGACAGGGATCTCATTTACAGAAAAGGCGAGACCGTTTGCCCGGAGGAACCCTTTGACGACCGCCTGCTGACAGACGGCAGCGGGATCCATTTCTTCCTCACGCGCAAGGAAGCGGAGCTGTTCGAGCCCGGAGAGGATGAAGACGATCCGGCAGAGGATCAGGAAGATTGTATTGATGATAAGGAGGATACAAAGCAATGAACATTTCGGACAAAAAGCATTCAAATGACATTCTGCCGACCGGTTTGTATCGGGAGATTCTTCGGGTATGCTTCCAATCCGAAGAAATGGCGGCATATCTGGAAGACCACCCGGTTTCAAGGTATACGGCGATTGAGATCGTTCTCAAGGCGCCGGTCTCACTGGAGGAAAAGGCTGCGCTGTTGGATAAGATCGCGCTGACGGATCAGTCGTCTCCGGACGCATCGGAAGCGCCGGGCGACAAAGAAAAACAGATCAGCGCTTATCTGCGTCGAAAGCTTCTGATCGAGCGACGCACCGCCAAAGAACACGCCGACGCCATTCGCCGGGCGCTGGACGCCCTGAAGCTGAAGCCAGGGGAGATCCTATGCAAACGCGAGCATTGGTTTGATGAGGATATTATGGAAGAAAAATACGGATACGGCGTCCTGTTTCAGAACATGGAAGCCGCCGCGGACTATATGCGGCGCGAGCTGGAATATGAACTGGACGGCGAGGAATCGAACGACGACGTTTGCCCGGGCTGGACGGAGTTGGAAAAATGGGCGCCCGGTGAAAACGGGATGATGGAGAATCCATATACGTTTTATCTCTTTTACGATAAGGTCGTGTATTTTACCGAGAATCGGCTCTGGAATGACGGCCTGTGCTGGTCTCCGGAGACAAGGGTATACTCGGGCGGCGACCTTGATCTGAATCTTCCCATACCGTTTCAGCCGGGCGACATCGTCACATTGGACTGTCGGCCCTTTTCGCCGCCGAAGCCGGTCGTGCTTCTGGAGGTGGGCGACGACTGCTGCGGCGTGCAGATGCTCTGTCGGGGCGTGGACGGCCTTTGGTATACCGCCGCCCTGAAACACCGATGCGGCCGGATCGACAAGCATTATATGAATCACTCCATTCTTTCTCCGCTCTACCGCTTGACATCCTATAGTGACGATCTCGCACCCGAGGATGAGACGCTGAAAAAGGTCAGCGACTGCGTCGGCGGAAACGCGAAAAAAGGACGGGCGCTGTGGGACGCGATCCACAACAGCCCGTCCGTAAGGGATCGGGGTATATTGACCGATGCAGAGCTTTTATCTTTGCTCTCCGAATCGATCGGAAGAAAGGAAAAACCGTAAAGCGCGGCGTGTTCTGACGCGATTACACTGCTTTGCCGATCTGCAGAGTTGCTTTTCTTTCACTGAAACCGGCAAAAACACAAAAAAAGAACGGCCTCGTCAGGACGACGGAGCCGTTTTGCATTATACGCCGAAGGTGGGCTTGCGATACGTCAATCCTTATCAAGAAAGCACTTGTAATGCTCGCTGAAATCATATCGGATCTCGGGTTCCGTTGTAATTCCGAAGGCAGTCCTGATTTCGGCGACGTATTCTTTCCCGATATTCGGATTCATATATATAATCGCTTTTCCTCTCGTGTTGTACTCCACCCTGCCTCTTGGGTAGTGATCGAACGGCTTGCCGCAGGGCTTTATATGTTCCCACAAGAGCTTATGGTTGTAGGTATTGCCGGATTTCGCAACGCCGACGGCTGCCGTTTCGTCGAACGGGAAAGCAAGCAGCTTCCCCTCGACGATCCAGAACACGCCACGTTTATTCATCCGTCTGACCTTCCTGTTCTGCTTCCGGCGCGGGCAGCTGATACCGCACAAGCCCGATGACGCCCCCGGCAGTCATCCGCATCCCCACGGCTGTTTTTGTGAAGCCGAGTTTTTCGATCAGCTTTCTGCTCGGGTCGTTTTCGTATACGACCTCCGCGACGACGGTCTTCCCGGAAAAACCGAACAGCGTTCCCCGAAAGAAGGTTTCTGTCAAGGCGTTGATCGCTTCCGCCGCGTACCCCTGCCTGCGATACTCGCTGAAAATATAGTACTCGATATTCGCTGACGCGTCCTCGATCTCCGGCAGCATTCCCACATAGCCGAGCATCCGCCCCGTTTCTTTTTCGCAAACGGCGTAACAATGCACAAGATGGCTTGTGAAATCGATCATATTATAAAGCTTTTCCGAGTATTCCTCGGCGTATTGAAAAAGCCACTCGTCCGCCTCCGACAGATGGCGCAGATAATCCGCAAGGTCCGTCCCGTTGTCCGCGGGGCGCAGGTACAGCCGTTTCGTTTTGATTTCGTTCAGCATAGTTTCTCCTTTTCTGTGCCGCGTTTCTCGCGGCGCTGTTTTTCGCGTCCTTTTCAGGTCGTTCTTTTGCTCTGTTCTTTTTTGAGCATATGATACAGCGCATCGTGTACCGTAAACGTCCCATCGGCAGAGGCGTCTTACAAAACGGAAACGACAAAATACAGAAACCACCCGGTTCCGCCGCGCTTGGGCAAAACCGGGTGGTTTTATATAACAGAGGCGAAGAAATCCGCGATCGCTCAGCTCGTTTGCAGCAAAAGCCACGCCCCCGCGGGCAGTGATACGGTATACGCGCCGTCGTTGGAAGAGAGCCTTCCCGTGCCCGCAGCCATACGCACGCCGCGCGTCGGATCACGCAGGCGCAGAGCCTGCGTCACTGCTGCTGCGGACCGGAACTCATCCGGCCGGAAACCGTCGTGCCGCACGCCGTTGTTGTTCATCAGCAGAATATACCATTCGTCGCCGCGGCGGTTGTAAGCGGCGCAAAGCCCGCCGCCGACGCGCAGAGGCAGAAGACCGTCCAGAAGCCGGTCCGCCCCGGAGGGAGCGACGGTGTTTTTATGACGGACCGCGAAAGACGGATCGCCGGTCAGGTCGATGAGATATTCATATCCGCTGAGCGCGTCTTCCATATCGGCGTGAACGATATCGCATACCGCCGGCAGTCCCCCGCTTTTCAGCACGTGACCGCAGTTACCGAAGCCGTCGCCGTCGCCGAAGATCTCCTCTGTCGCCGCGCGGAACTGCGCCGGAGCGCGCATCACGGCGGGACAGGCGGGATCGTCGGTCGGGAAGCCGAGATAGTCGTCGGCAAAGCGGATATCCAGCATCGGCAGCTCCGCCGGCAGGACGACCGCGATCGGCGTATATGGATTCCCGAGGTCCGGGAACGCCTCGGTAAACCGCAGAAAACTCCGTTTCATCTCCCCGTAGGGGCTCAGCTCCGCAGTTGCGAGATCCCGGAAGGTGTTGCATACGCCGTATTCCTCGGCGACCGTCTCCGCGCCGGAAAAATAAGCGAATCGCCACGCCCGCTCCGCAAGAGAAAGCGAGCTGCCGCCGTGTTCCCGTTCCTCGGGCGGCCGATCGCTGCCCGCGCCTTTATGCAGAAGATCCTCCAGCCACTCGTCCTGTCCTTTGCGCAGAGAGAACGGGATCGTGAATCCGGCGTCCGCCGTATTCTGCCAGCATTCCCAATAGATCCCCCACGGGATCCCCGCCGCCTTCGCCATGCCGCGGGTATACGCGATCTGAACGCGCATATTCGGGATCTGCCAGCCGCATTCCGGCAGCAGCAGTCTCGCCCCGTGCGCGATCTCCGCGCGCGGCGCCATATAATAGCTGTCCGCGGGAAACAGGCGTCCCCCGGTCTCCCTCGCGCGCAGCGCGTAAAGCGCCTCCGCGGCCCGCAGAAACTCGGCAAGCCCCTCCGGCAGGCGCATCTCGGCGTATTCCTCCGGCGCGAACGCCTCAAGGAACACCTCGCGCTCCCCCGCTTTCACTTCCCGCCAGAACCGCTCCGCGTCCGCGGGGGCGTCGGGCGAAAGGCCGTCCGCGGCGAACGAGGCGCGGATACGCCCGAGATCGCTCGCGAAATTCGACGCCCATTCGTGCATCTGAAAGCCGAGGAAACGGCCATCCGGCAGATCCCGGTAATACTTCAGAAGCTCCGCGTCATAAGGATATTTGCGGGTAAAACCGATCCCGCCCTGCAGCCGGTCCACATAAAACCGGCAGCCGAGATCAAAAAGAAGACGCGCAAGCGCGCCGTCCTTCGCCGCGGCGGAATTGAAATCATCCGGCGGCGTGAACGAGGGCTTGTGCATCATCTTGAGCCCGTCTCCCCCGCGCCACAGGCCGGAAGCCTCAAGCGCGGGGAAAATACCGGGCATATAGGTGTGTATAAAAGAAAAACTCATTTTACCGTGTTATATCGCGATCGGCTCTGCGATCAATACAGCTGCCAGGAGCGGATCTTCAGGATGATATCGCGGATCCAGCCGACCAGCCGCTGGATCGCGCTGCCGTCCACGATCACGTTCGCGTAGATCCGCAGCGCTCTGTGTGTCGGTTCGCTGAGGGTGGTGCCCGCCTCGCGGATCTCCACGATCTTATAGGAGATCAGGGAAACGCCCTTGCCGCACTCGATCGAGATCTGATCGTCGGAGATCGTCTCCGGCAGTTCATAGCCCTCCGCCGCGTCGAGCGTGTAGACGATATAATACTGCCTGCCCGCGTCCATATGCGCGTATTCCGACGCGCCGGCGTAGTTCGAAATATGAATGTCGGAATAAAGCTTCACCTGCGGTGACAAAATCTCGATCAGTTTATCCGTATCCGTGCTCATGCAGCCTGCGATATCGCTGTGCAGGCGAACGCAGATCACGTCGTCGTTCTGCGCCGCGGCGGCCGGCAGAAGCAGGCAGCCGAACATCAGGCACAGGGCAAGCGCCACGGAAATCATTTTTTTCATCAACGTAATCCTCCATTATTCATTTCAGCGCGTCGCAGAAGGCGGCGATCTTTTCGTCGTTCGCCGCGTCCGGCCTCGCTTTCGGATCAATCAGCACAAGCTCCGCGTCAAAAGAAGCGTTCCCGAGGGCGTTCTTCAGCTTCGCGAACGCTTTTTCCGCGCCGGAACCGCCCTCACAGGCAAAGGCGGCGAAGCGCTTGCCGCTCAGGTCGTTGTCTTTGACAAACGTGCGGATCGGCGGCGCGACGTTGGAAGCCCACACGGGGAAACCGAACACGATCCGATCATACGCTCCCGCTTCAAAGCCGTAGGGCTGCAGCGCGGGCGTTTCCGCCATGACGGCGCTTTTGCCTCCCCAGAAGAACTTGCGGAAGCCCCCGGTCGGATATTCCTTTTTCGGTTCAAGTCTCAGCAGCTCCGCGCCGAGCGTTTCCGCGATCCGACGGGCGGCGAAATCCGTATTGCCCTCAAGGGAATAATAAACGATCAGCGTTTTCATCATTTTTCCGCCGGTTCCCACTTGCATCTGACGGGTGAGACGATGCTCCCCTCTTTCTTCAGCTCGGCGAACGCCTTATCCACGACCTTGCGGTCAAGCCCGGTCAGCTCCGCGACCTTGCCCGCGTTCAGCGGCTCGCCCGCTTTTTTCATCGCGTCCAGAATCAGTTCTTTTTCGTTCATTTTTTATTTCTCCTTTCAAAAATACTGTTTTCTTTTTTTTCGCTGCGTCACGCGGCGGTGAACGTCAGCTCCAGCGGATCGGAATACAGATGATACGCGCTTTCGGCGCGGACGATCAGCGTATACGTCCTGCCGGATTCAAGCGTATCCGTGCCGATGCGGAAATCGGCGGTATCGTCGTCGTCGATCACGAAATAGTCGTCGACGAAATTCTCGTTGAATATCAGACGGCCCTTTTCATCCTTGATCTTCACGCGGTATTCGTGAACGATGTAGTTCGATTTCGCCTCGTCGAAGGAGATCACCCATTCGCCGTTCTCGTTTCTGTACGCCGTCGCAGAGGTATCCTCCGGGAACACGGGCGCCGAGTCGTGCGCCTTCATGTTGCGGTAGGTATAGGCGAAGGAATCGCGGTCGTTGACGTTCTCGATATAATAATCGCAGAAATAAGTGTCGGAGAGCAGGTCGTAGCCGCGGATGCGCACGCTGCCGTCGTTATCCGCCTCGACGACGCAGATCTCGGCGGCGGGATCGTACCCGTCGGGATGCTGGCCGGGCAGATAATCCTTGTCAAGCTCGAAGGTCGCCATCGCGCCGATGCCGACTGAGGTATAGGTGTTCTGATTGATGCTTCTCGGATCGTTCATCGGGAAATGCGAATGGCCGGAGAAGTCCACAACGCTCGTGTGTTTATATAAAACGAAATTGAGCTGCGGGTTGCCCCACACCGTGGAGCCGTAAACCGTGCCCCAGGGATGCGGATGCTGGAAAACGAAGATCGGCTTCCCGTCCGCCTTTTCCTCCGCGGTCTTTATTTCCGACGAGAGCCAGCGCAGGCTCTTCGGCGTGTAAGTCCATTCGGTCGCGCCGCGCTCCCCGGAGAACGCGATGCAGGAGAATCCGTTGATCTCGGTCACGGTATTCGGGTCGTGCCCGATGTGCCGGAGGAAATACTCGCGGTAATTGTCGTCCTTGAACTCGTGGTTGCCGTGAATGGTGATCATCGGCGTTTCGGGCCGCACGTGCTCGCGCAGCGTTTCGGCGTAACGCTCGTAATCGCCCTCCTGCCCGACGCTGGAGATATCGCCGAGGCAGAAGAAACCGTCGACGCCGGCGTAGTCCGCGTCGCTGTCGAACAGCTCATAGGCCGTATCGATCGCGTCCGCCACGTGATGGTTCTGATTGTGCGTGTCGGTAAACAGAACGATACGGATCGCGGGGGCGAAGTCCTCCGCCACCGTGGGCAGCTCGTCGGTCACGTTCCCGGTCAGACGCTGAACCCCGCCCACCGGCAGGATCACGGTCAGAACCGAGCTCAACCCGATCAGAATACCGATAAACCATTGAAAAATCTCACTGAAACTCATTTTTTTCACCCTTTCGGCGAATCTGCTTCGCCTGTGCTTTATCAGACATTTATATTATATCAGAACGTGAATCAAATGTAAAGAGCGGTTTTTTCGTCCGCGATTCCACGCCTCCGGCGCACGCGGCGGGTCCGGCAAAATAATTGACATAAGTCAAAAAATGAAATATTTAATAAATATTTGTCAAGAATAAACATCCGTTCTTGCTTTTTCGACTTTTTTATTGTAGAATGTTATACGTATAATCGATTCCGAGTCTATTATCAGATACAGAATCGAATAAAATCGGTTGTCAGAGAAAGATCGCCGTCCCGACGCCGCGTGTCGGCAGGGAAACAGACGCGCCGTCAACGATACAAAAAGGTGAAGACATGAAACCCGAAAAATTTCTGATCAAACCCGAAGAAGTGAACGATTTTTCCACGGTCTATCAGATCATGGATCACGCGCGAAAAAAATACCCGCAAAAGACCGCCTACCGGCAGATGGAGACGCGCACCGACGAATCCTCGATCACGTTCGCAGATTTTGCGGCCAACGTCGACGCGCTGCGCGCGGCGATGCTGTGTCACGGCTGCGAGGACAAACATATCGCCGTTCTGGGCGAGACCTCACAGGAGTGGATCTCGGTCTATCTCGCCGTCGTCAGCGGCATCGGCGTCTGCGTGCCCATCGATAAGGAGCTCCCGCCGGAGACAATGGCGACGCAGCTGAACTTCGCCGACGTCAAAACGGTCTACTGCTCGAAACTGTGCCTCAGAAAGCTTCTGAAGGCGCTGCCGGAATGCGAAACGGTGAAGACCGTGGTCGTGATGCGCGGCAAGGGCGACGAGACCGTCGAGGGCTGCGAGCGCGTGCTGTATCTGCAGGATATGATCGCCGAGGGACGCGCGCTTCTTAAAGAACAGGGTCCTGCGGCGCTGCCGGAGCAAGTCGATCCCGCCGCGGCGTGCCTGATCATTTACACCTCCGGCACCACCGGCGCGAACAAGGGCGTCGTACTCTCGAACCGCAATATCATGGGCACGCTGCGCGGCTGCGCGCGGCTGCTGCACTACCCCGACGTCAGTTTTTCGGTGCTGCCGGTGAACCACTCCTACGAGCTGCACGCGCACATCATGAGCTGCATGTACTGCGGCACCACCGTCTGCATCAACAACGACCTGAAATACCTCGTCAAAAATATGGAGCGCTTTCAGCCGGAAATGAGCTGTATGGTGCCCATGATGCTCGATCTTCTCGTGCGCAAGCTGAAAAAGCAGATCGAAGAATCCGGCAAGCAGGAAGATTTCGACCGCATGGTGCTTCTCACCAAAGCGCTCTGTAAAATACATATCGATATCCGACGCAGGGTGTTCGCGGAGATCTTAAAACCGCTGGGCGGGAAGCTGCGCATGATCATCTGCGGCGGCGCGGCGCTCTCGCAGGACACCGTCGATTTCCTCAGCGGCGTCGGCATTCAGATCTACAACGGCTACGGCATCACCGAATGCGCCCCCGTGGCGGCGGTGAACCCGCTCTCAAAGGCGCGCAAACACAGCGTCGGGCATCTGCTGCCCACGATGGAGGCGCGCATCGCCGACCCGGACGAGGACGGCAACGGCGAGATCCAGCTCAGGGGCGACAACGTCATGCAGGGCTATTATAAAGCGCCGGAGGACACCTCGAAGGTCTTCACCGAGGACGGCTGGTTCCGCACCGGCGATATCGGGCACATCGACAGGCAGAATTTCCTGTATATCAGCGGGAGACTGAAGAACCTGATCATTCTGCCCAACGGCAAGAACGTCTCGCCCGAGGAGATCGAGGACTCGCTGAGAAAGCATATCCCTTACGTCAAGGAATGCGTCGTCTACGCGGATGAGGAAAATTCCGAGATCCGCGCCATCTGCTATCTCGAGCCCGAGTACCGCGCTTCACACGGTCTTGACACGGCGGAACAGGCAAAAGCGCATATGACGCCGGACTTCGAGCAATTCAACAGTGAGATGCCCGGCTACAAAAGGATCGCGGACTTTGAGATCACGGATACGGAATTCGAGAAGAGCACGACCCATAAAATACAGCGGTTCAAAATCGACGCGATCAAAAAATGATCGTCGCAGCGCATAAATCCCGGCGGCAGGCGGCCGCCGAAAAAATAAAAAGATGACAAAAAAAGGAGAGAAAGAAATGTTTGAAAAAATTGTCGACATCATGCTGGAGTACAACGACGTGCCCCGGGAGTCCATCACCCCCGAGACCCGCTTCCTTGCGGACCTGCACATGAATTCGCTGAATATCATGGATATGGTCGGCCAGATGGAAGAGGAATTCGACGTTGTGATCGCGACCGAGGACCTGAACGATATCTTTACCGTGCAGGATCTGGTCAACTATCTGAATAATCTGGTGTAAGGAGAAAGCGTCATGAGCGAACCGAACTATTTCCGTCTGTCGTCCGATCAGGAAGCGTTGTACGCCTATGTGCTCGGCGCGCCGCGCGCGCTGCTGAACATGCCGACCCGCGTGGACTTTGAGGAACCCATCGACGAAGCGAAAGCGTTTGAGGCGATCAAGCTGACCGTCAAGCGCCTGCCCTTCTGCACTCTCCGCCTGCACGAGTACGAGGAAAATAAATTCAAGCAGTATTACTCCGACGAGGAGCCGCAGGGCTTCGAGATCGTGGATATGACCGACAAGTCGGACGAAGAGATCGACGAATATCTCGCGGATCTTGCGCGTGAGCCCCTGCCGAACAATTACAACGACGTGCAGCTCTACGACGCGAAGCTGATCCGCCGCTCCGGCGGGCTTCATATTCTGTATTTCAACGGCTATCATATGATCATGGACTCCGTCGGTCTGATCAGCGTCATCGCCTATTTCTTCAAGGTATACGAAGCGCTCGTGGACGGCACGGAGCTGCCCGCCCCCGGTCCCGGTCCCGAAAAGCACATCGAAAAATCCTGGCAGTACTTCGATTCCAAACGCTGCCGGGACGATATCGATTATTGGAAGTCGCTGTTTTCGACCCCGCCGCATTTCTCCTCCATGAACCCCCGTCCCAGCCCCGAATACGTCGAGGGCGAAAACTACGGCTGGCCGCTGCGGCCGAATCAGTTCCTCTGCACCAGCATGCCCCTGCGCATCCCCGCCGAAACCGTGAATCAGATCAACGAAGCGGCGCTCGCGAACAACATGTCCCCGATGATCTACTTCGCTCTGGCGCTGCGCACATGGCTGTATAAAATGAGCGGTTCCGAGGATATCAGTTTCTACACCACCGCCTCCCGCCGTTCCACGCTGTATGAGCGCGAGTGCGGCATGACCCTCGCCCACCAGATCGTCTGGCGCTCCATCATCCCCGGCGGCGACACCTTCAAAGAGGGCCTTAACAAAATGAATATCGCCCAGAAGGAAATGTACCGCCACCACAGCGTCGTGTGGGATTACTGGCATAACACGAACGAGCTCCACGGCTACCCTGAGGACAGCATTTTCAGCCGCTGTGTGGTATTCACCTACCAGCCGTATTTCAACGCGGAAGGCCTGAAGGTCAAATTCCACGCGAATCACGTCAACACCGGCTACGCGTTCCAGCCGCTGTATCTGAACCTGATGCCCCACGACGCCTCCGGCGATCTGTGGGCGGATTATCTGTATTCCCACAATTATCTGGACGGCGAGAATCTCAGACACTTCCACGAATTCATGATGAAATTCATCCTCGCCGGCATCGCCGATCCGGAAAAAACCATCGATCAGCTCGCAGACGAGTGTATGTAAAACGAAAAAACAGATCCCGCCGCAAACAGGAGACGGTTTATCCGCACCCTGTTTGCGGCGACGTTTTTTCCCGACCCGCAGGGCCGAAAAAAGGACCGGTTTTCTGTTGACTTTTCTGCCCGGGGATAATAAAATAGAAGAAGAAAAAACGGAAAGTAAGCGCTGATTAATTCCGGTGCGCAGATTGCGCCGTCAGATTTTATGTCAGATTGATCAAAAAGACCGCAGAAGGCTATCGCCTTTCAAGGGTTTTTCGGGCGATATGACGGGAAAGATGCAAGCAAGGTGCGTGCCGAATCTTCAGATGTGAATGGATCAGCGGTTACGAAAGGGGTATTATATGAACGAAACAAAGAATACGGCCAAATATATCATCATCGCGCTTTGCGCGCTGGTCGTGGCGCTGCTGATCGCGGTCGCGTTCCTTCTCGGGCAGCGCTCCGGCGAGAAGAAAAACGGCGGCTCGGATCCCGCCGCGCCGAACGTGATCTCAACGGCGGAGCAGAGCGAAACGCGCGTTTCGGAAATTCCGCATTCCACTGCACCCGCACAGACGGCCGCGCCCGCGCAGACGACGTACCCCGCAACGGAGCCGCCCGTGACGCAGGCGTCCGCCGAAACGCCCCGCAGCCTTGATATCAATATGTCCTCGGGCAGTCTGACGATTACGGAAGGCAGCGCGTTCGATATCAGATACGACAGCTCCGTGATCCGCGCGGAGCTCTCCGGCGAGACCATGGAGATCGACAATATTTATCCGCATCCGACGGCGAGCCAGCGCAGGCGCATGGACGTGACGATCACGGTCCCCTATGAATACACGTTCGAGAACGTGGATATCGAATGCGGCGCGGGCAAGCTTATCGTGCATACGCTGCGCGCGGAAACGCTCGATCTCGAGCTCGGCGCGGGCAGCGCGGTATTCAACGATCTGAACGTGACAAGCTCCGCCGAGATCCAGGAGGGCGCGGGCGAGCTGGCGATCAAGAGCGGCGAGCTCGCGAACCTCACGCTGCAGTGCGGCGCTGGCGCGACGCGCGTCGCCGCCGCGCTGAGCGGGATCAACCGCGTGGACGCGGCGGTCGGCGCGGTCGATCTCGATTTCAAGGGCTCGGAAGCGGATTATACGGTCGCGTTCCAGATGGGACTCGGCGCGTGCTATTACAACAACGAGAAGATCGCCCGCAGCGGCTCCTTCGGCGAAGGACCGACCGTCGTCGACATCAACGGCGGCTTCGGCGTGATGCGGGTGAACGTCGGGTGATATCGGGGTTCGGATATCGGATCTCGCGGATCGTGCTTGTTAAATGAACGATACTGCTATTCCCCGATTTTGCAATGTAAATTTTAAGATTTAAGCTGCGGTCCCGGCACGATATCCGATCCCCGAGCCCCGATATCCGAAAACGGGCGCAGCCTTATCATCAAAATAAAAAATAAGGGAGCATAAAAAATGACCAACGTCGCATTAGCGAGCACATGGCACGTGCATTTCGGCGGTTACGCCGACGAGATCGCCGCGGACAACAGGTGCCGCATCACCGTCCTGTGGGACGACAACGAAGAAAAGGGCCGCGCGGCGGCGGAAAAATACGGCTGCGATTTTACGTCGGATTACGACGCGATGCTGCAAAGGCCCGACGTGGACGCCGTGATGGTCTGTTCCTCCACGGACAGGCATAAGGAGATCATCTCGAAGGCGGCGGCCGCGGGCAAGCACATTTTCACGGAAAAGGTGCTGTGCTTCACCGAAAAGGACGCGCTCGAGGTCGCCGATACCGTCAAAAAAAGCGGCGTGAAGTTCTGCATCTCTTTCCCGTGGCGCGCCCGCAGCGATTTTCAATGGATCAAAAAGGCCGTGGACGAAGATCTTCTCGGCAGGCTCAATTACTGCCGCATGCGCAACGCGCACAACGGCGCGGGCGCGGGATGGCTCCCGCAGACGTTTTACGACGCGAAGACCTGCGGCGGCGGCGCGATGATGGATCTCGGCGCGCACTCGACCTATCTGTTCAACTGGCTTTTAGGCGAGCCCGTCGCCGCGCGCTCGACCTTCACACATGTTCTCGTGGACTCCGTTGAGGACAACGCGGTGACCGTATACGAGTACGCGAACGGCGCGATCGGCGTCAGCGAGACTTCGTTCGTGGCGAACAACAATCCCTTCTCCTTCGAGCTGGTCGGCGAAAAGGGCACGATCCTCGCGGGCGGCTTCGTCGACCGCGTCTGTTACAACGTGGGCGACGGATGGGTGTTCCCGCATCTGCCGAAGGCGCAGCCCTCGCCGATGAAGGAATGGCTCGACGCGATCACCGACGGCGGCGGGATCACCTACGGGATCGACGACGCGGTCGCCCTGTCGAAAACAATGGAGCTCGCGTATTTATCCGCCCGAAGATAAACAGAACCGTCCGGTTTACAACAACCGATTCGCTCCGGCGGGTCGGTTGTTATGATAAATGCCTGTTTATCGAAGCGCTTTGAGCATAAATCCCGACGTCCGTTTTCCGAATTCCTTTTTTGTCAGCCTATCAAAAAAATTCATATTTTTATGATATTCATAATATGGATATTTTTTCGGGCGCGCGTTATAATGAGACTAAAGTAGTATACTTTGGTTGAATACTCTGCGACAAAGATACAGAATTTCGAAAAGAGGTTTTGTTTATGACAAAAACGATGAGAAAGATCCTTGCGGTGCTGCTGAGCGTCTGTATGGTATGCTCCGTCTTTGTGATCGGCACCGTACCGGCGTATGCGGACCTGGTGAACAATCCCGGAGCGGTAAACAATACCGGCTATGTGCAAGTGGATGTCTGCACGACGGTTTATCTTGACAGCGGTACGGTCGATATCGATCTTGCGACCTCCGGCTACTCCGTAGGGTCGGGCTATCCGGTTTCGTTCAAAAGCGAAGCCACGATCATATTGAACTGTTCTTACGGCGATTATTATTACGGCTCGGAAATCGCATACGGATCCGCAAACGGAACGACATACAACTTATCCGGTTATTATTATTGGGGATCCAATTACAGCACCGTAACCGCATGGGAGACCTCTCCTACCGCGGTCAACGGCCCCACCGGTTACTGCATCATGGCGGCGACGAATACCGCATACCTGCCCGTTCCCGCTCTGAATACGTCCGTAACCTATCCATTTAATACGGTTGCGACCGCCAACTACGTTCTTGTGAATGAGAGCACGGAGGCGCCCGTCAGCGTTACGCTTCACACCTATTGCTCCCATACGAACGCCACCGTCACACAGTATGACGGCTCCAATCACTGGAAGCACTGCAACGTCTGCGGCGCGAACTGGGATACGGCGGGGCACAGCTGGAGCGAATACTCCCGCACGCCCGCCACCTGCAACGCTCCCGGTACGGTGTATTACAGCTGCGGCTGCGGCGCGACGACGACCTCGTCCCTTGCGCAGCTGACGCACTCGTTCACCACGTATTCCTATAACAACAACGCGACCTGCACCTCCGACGGTACCGAGACCGCGTACTGTGATCACGGCTGCGGCGCGAGCGATACGAGAACAAAGGTGGGCACGCAGCTTTCGCACACCCCCGGCGCGGCGGAAGAGACCGTAATTACCCCGGCGACCTGCGGCGCGGCGGGTTCAAAGCGCGTCGTCGTCAGGTGCACCGGCTGCGGAACGACCCTCAGCGACACGACCGAACCGATCCCCGCGACCGGCGCGCATGAATGGGAGTGGGTCACCGATACCCCCGCCACCTGCGGAACCGCTGGCGTAAAACACGAAGAATGCAAAAACTGCGACGCGACGCAGAGCGCGAATACTGAGATTCCCGCCACCGGCGAACACGATTGGAAATGGGTCGTCGATATCGAACCGACCTGCGGTACGACCGGCGTGAAGCATCAGGCGTGTAAAAACTGCACTGCAACGCAGGATGAAAATACGGGCATCCCGGCGACCGGAGCGCATGAATTTGAATGGGTGACCGATCGCGAAGCGACCTGCGGTACT
>JAFRPB010000174.1 GCA_017429345.1 Clostridia bacterium
GCGGATTGCGCAGTAGATTTTTTCGTCAGATTGTACAGATTCTCCGCAGGCAACCTGACGGTTGGCAAGGAGAAGATGTGCAATATGACGGAACAAAGATCAAGCAAGACGCGCATTCGTATTTGTGCGGTGTTGCCTTATATTATCTTGTTCAGCAAAAAGGAGATTGAGATGGCGGAAAAAGAAAATATTGTTGTTGATAAAAGCAAAAGATTTGCGTTGAAAACAATACGGATGTATAAGTATTTGTGCAGCGAGCAGAAAGAGTACATCCTGTCAAAACAGGTTCTCCGAAGCGGAACGAGTATCGGTGCGAATATCGCAGAAGCTGTCAGAGGAAGATCAAAACCGGATTTTTATTCGAAATTGAATATTGCGCTTCAGGAGGCAAGTGAGACTGCATATTGGCTCGACCTGCTTTATGAAAGCGATTATTTAAATGATGCAGGATATAAAATTATGAGTGAAGACTGTGAGGAATTGATCAGAATTCTCACCTCGATCACAAAGACGCAGAATGCGGATAGTTGATCGTACGGAAAATCGATGCTTTCTTAATATATTTTTATATTTCGCGTCACGGAAGTATAGATTCGATCTGAATTTGCCAGAACGCAGGAAAACACAGAACGTTTTT
Organism: Clostridia bacterium; assembly: GCA_017429345.1. GTDB lineage: Bacteria > Bacillota > Clostridia > Oscillospirales > Acutalibacteraceae > RGIG2774. Next base: position 638 of record JAFRPB010000174.1, read on the forward strand.
TATAATAAAAAGGCGCGTCAGCGCTTTTCCGAAATTCCGAATTCCGAATTCAGCATTCCGCATTAAAAAGGCGCGAAGCGCTTTTCCGAAATTCCGAATTCCGAATTCAGCATTCCGAATTAAATAAATTACCGGAGGTAATTATTATGAAATACAGAATCGGCGTTGATCTCGGCGGCACCAACATCGTCGCGGGGATCGTGGATGAAAACAACAAAATCATTGCGAAGGCGGAGACGCCGACCAACACGCCCCGCCCCGCGGAGGCGATCTTCGACGATATCGCGAAGATCTCTTTCGAGGCGCTCGAAAAGGCGGGAGCGACCATGGACGACGTGATCTCCGTCGGCGTCGGCACGCCGGGCTCGGTGAACAAAGACAACGGCAATATTGAATTCGCCAACAATCTCGGCTTCGACAACGTCCCCGCGCAGGAGATGCTCGAGGCGCGCCTGCACAAAAACGTCTATCTCGACAACGACGCGAACTGCGCGGCGCTCGGCGAGGCGGTCGCGGGCTGCGGCAACGGCGTGAAGGATTTCGTCGCCATCACGCTCGGCACGGGCGTGGGCAGCGGCATCATCGTCGGCGGCAAGCTCGTCGTCGGCAAGAACTTCGCCGCAGGTGAGATGGGCCATCACGTTATCGTGTTCGGCGGCATCCGCTGCAACTGCGGCAGACGCGGCTGCTGGGAGAAATACGCCTCCGCGACCGCGCTGATCGCGCAGACGAAAGAGGCGATGGAAGCGGATCCGTCTACCGTCATGTGGGAGCTCGTCGGCGGCGATATCAGTAAGGTCAGCGGCAGGACCGCGTTCGACGGCGAACGCAGGGGAGACGCCCTTGCGAAGGAAGTCGTCGAGCAGTATATCGCCTACGTTGCCTGCGGCGTCGCGAACATCGTCAATACCTTCCAGCCCGAGGTCGTCTGCGTCGGCGGCGGCATCGCGAACGAGGGCGAAAACCTGCTCGCGCGCGTGCGGAAGATCGTCGAGGGGGACCGATACAGCAAGCACGCGAAGGTGCAGACGAAGATCCTCAAAGCAGAATTGGGCAACAACGCGGGCATCATCGGCGCGGCGCTGCTTGACGAATAAAACGTACGCCGCGGCGCGTATGATATCCCGGAGGGATCTTTTTGACTGATATTGAGAAAACCGCAGAGATGCTGCGGCAGCTCGGATGCGAATACAGAACCGACGCGCGCTTTGACGCGCTCACGACCTTTCATATCGGCGGGCCGATCCCGCTTCTGATCGTGCCGGACAGCACGGAGAAGCTGTGCGGTGTTCTGCGTGCGTTCCGTGAAAACAATACGAAATTTTTCATTCTCGGCAGGGGCAGCAATCTGCTTGCCCCGGACGAGGGCGTCGACTATCCCGTGATCCTGATCGCGGAAGGGGAGTTCTCCGCCGTCTCGGTCGACGGCAATACCGTTACCGCGGGCGCCGGCGCGCTGATCTCAAAACTGTGCACCGCCGCGCTCGACGCGGGGCTTTCCGGGCTTGAAACGGAGTACGGCATCCCCGGCTCGGTCGGCGGCGGGCTGTTCATGAACGCCGGCGCTTACGGCGGCGAGCTTGCCGATTCGCTGATCTCGGTCGTCTCGGTCGACCGTACGGGCGAACTGATCACGCGAAAAAAAGAGGAGCTTTCGTTCTCTTACCGTCACAGCAGCTTTACGGATAACGGCGAGATCGTCCTGCGCGCGACCTTCCTGCTGAAACAAGCGCCGCAGGAGCAGATCCGCGCCGCGATGGACGATTACATGAACCGCCGAAAAACGAAGCAGCCGCTCAATTTTCCGAGCGCGGGCAGCGTGTTCCGCCGCCCGGAAGGCTTCTTTGCAGGCAAGCTGATCGAGGACGCGGAACTGAAGGGCTATGCCGTCGGCGGCGCCTGCGTGAGCGAGAAACACGCCGGTTTTATCGTCAACACGGGCGGCGCGACCGCGAAGGACGTCAAAGAATTGATCGCGTATATCCGGAAAACGGTATACGATCGTTTCGGCGTCCTGCTTGAGCCGGAAGTCCTCACGCTCTGAAATCGTTTTGCGTTTTGCGTTTTGCGCATCTAAAGTCCCGGCAACCGGCAACCGAAAACCGAAAACCGAAAACTGAAAACTGAAAACCGAAAACCGAAAACTGAAAACCGAAAACCGAAAACCGAAAACTGAAAACCGAAAACCGAAAACCGAAAACTGAAAACC
>JAFRPB010000175.1 GCA_017429345.1 Clostridia bacterium
GTACGACGCAATAAAAATCGATCTCGGTCAACGAAATTTAAAGTTGAATGCCGTCGGGACGGGACGCCATTCTATGCCGCCCGCCCGCAACGACATTCAAAACGGCAGAGGTCTGCCGTGCTACCGGCGGGTGTGCCCAACACCCCGATAAATCAGAATTTGAAAGGATCTCACAATGCTCCGCATCAACGAACTCAAGCTCCCGCTCGGGGCGGGCGAATATGAAATAAAAAAGGCTGCGGCGAAGGCGATCGGCGTGCGGCCTGAAGATTTTCTGACCTTTGAGATCGTGCGGGAGTCGATCGACTCGCGGAAAAGAGATCATATTTTCATGGTCTATTCCGTCGACGTGCGTCTCGACGCGGCGGAGGAGTCGATTGCAGGCGCGTTCGAGCAGAATAAAGTCTTTTATCACGAACCGTACCGCTATGAGCTGCCGCCGATCCGCCGCAATTCGCAGTTCCGCCCCGTGATCGCCGGGTTCGGTCCGGCGGGAATGTTCTGCGCGCTGTGGCTTGCCCGGCAGGGGTTCCGGCCCATTGTGCTCGAACGCGGTCACGATATTGATACGCGCAAACGGGATGTTGAGACTTTCTGGCGCGAGCGGCGGCTCGATACCGACTCCAACGTGCAGTTCGGTGAGGGCGGCGCAGGCACGTTTTCCGACGGGAAGCTGACGACCGGCATCAAGGACTGCAGGATCCGGGAGGTCATCCGCACGCTCGTCGAATACGGCGCGCCGGAGGATATCGCGTATTCCGCGCGCCCGCACATCGGAACCGACAGACTCTGCGGCGTGGTAAAAAATATCAGGGAAGCAGTGATCTCCCTCGGCGGCGAGGTTCGTTTCGGGTGCAGGCTCAGCGATATCTACGTTGCCAATGAGTTTCTGCACGGCGTTTCCTATACCGACGAAAACGGCGGCGTGCACGACGTCGAGACCGACTGTCTTGTGCTCTGCACCGGGCATTCCGCGCGGGACACTGTGGAGATGCTTTACCGCCGCGGCGTGAAAATGGAACAAAAGGCGTTTTCCGTCGGCACGCGGATCGAGCACCCGCAGGAAATGATAAACAAAACGCAGTACGGAAAGTTTTATAAGGACCCGCGGCTCGGCGCGGCGGATTACAAGCTCTCGAACCACCCGCTGCACGGGCGGGGCGGCTATACGTTCTGCATGTGCCCGGGCGGAACAGTCGTCTGCGCCTCGTCGGAGGAAAACACCGTCGTCACCAACGGCATGAGCAATTACGCGAGGGACGGCGAAAACGCGAATTCCGCGATCCTCATCGGCATTGAGCCGGAGTTTTTTCCCGACAACGAACCGCTTTCCGGTTACGCGTTCCAGCGGGAACTCGAAAAAAAAGCCTTCGACGAAGGCGGCGGCGATTATACCGCGCCGTGCCAGCTTGTGGGCGATTTTCTCTCAGACAAAAAAACGACGCGTCTGGGCGCAGTGCGCCCGACCTGCCCCACCGGCGTTACGGGCTCGGATATGCGCCTTATTCTGCCGCCCGCCGTTACCGACGGAATCGCGCAGGCAATCACGGTATTCGACAGGAAGCTCGCCGGCTTCGCCATGAAGGACGCCGTGCTGACCTTTCCGGAGAGCAGAAGCTCCTCCCCCGTCAGGATCCTGCGAGATGAATTCTTTCAGACCAACTATTACGGTCTTTATCCCTGCGGCGAGGGCGCCGGCTACGCGGGCGGGATCGTTTCTGCGGCGGTGGACGGCATCAAGTGCGCAGAGCGTATTCTTGAGGATATAACGGATTTCTGATTTTCCCCGATACTCAATTAACGAAAGAAGGGACGGTACATGTTCCAATCACTGTCATTTTCCTATATTTCGGCGGAATACATTCTGCTTTTTCCCGTAATCTTTCTGATTTACGCCGCCGTGCCGAAAAACCTGCGTTCCGCAACGCTGACGCTCGCCGGTTTTTTGTATCTTGCCTTATTAAAACCCATGTACGCGCTCTGGGCCTTCGCCGTCTGTCTTCTCACATATTTTATCGGGATCCGGCTCGAAGTCAAAAAGTATAACCGCCGCTCGGGAAAACCGCTTCTGATCCTTGCTCTGACGGCTGTTTTCGTTCTGCTTTTTGTTCTGAAATACGCGGGCAGCCTGGGTCAGTTTCTGCCGCAGGGCAAAGCCTCTGACTTTTTCTCGTCGATCGCGTTACCCGTCGGGATCTCGTTTTACTCCTTCTCCGCCTGCGGTTATCTTATAGACGTCTATCGCGGAAAGCGGGACGCGGAACACAATATTTTCAATTACGCGCTGTTTCTGGTTCTGTTCCCGTGCGTTACCGCCGGCCCCATCGGACGCGCCGACCGTCTTCTCCCGCAGATCAAAGAGATCAAAAGCATCCGCATTTTTGATTTTTCCCGCATCGGCTCCGGAGCGACGCTGATGCTCTGGGGATATTTTCTGAAGCTCGTTGTCGCGGACCGCGCCGCGGTTCTCGCGAATACGGTATTCAATAACGCGTGGGCAAGGGATACCTTTGCGCTGCTGGTCGGCGCGGCGGCGTATTCGATCCAGATCTACGCGGATTTCGCCGGGATCTCCTGCATGGCGCTGGGCGGCGCGAAGGTTCTCGGCTTTGACGTGATCGACAATTTTGACGCCCCGTACCTGACCGACTCGATCAGGGAATTCTGGCGTCGCTGGCATATCTCGCTGAGCGGCTGGCTCCGGGATTATCTGTATATTCCTCTCGGCGGCAGCCGGAAGGGAACCGCGCGCAAATACGTCAATATCCTGATCGTGTTCACCGTCTGCGGAATATGGCACGGCGGCCGTCTCACGTTTCTCGTCTGGGGACTGCTGCACGGGGTTTATCAGCTGATCGGCGGTCTGACCGCGGAAAAAAAGCAGCGGATCTATAAAAAACTGCGCATAGACTCTTCTTCTCTCCCCTTCAGGGTATGGCGCACGGTCTGCAATTTCGCGCTCGTGACGTTCGCGTGGATCTTTTTCCGAGCGGACAGTCTGACCGACGCGTGGATCTATATTTCCCGCATGTTTACCCGGCCGGATCTGTGGAACGTGATGAACGGCAGCATCTTCAATCTCGGCCTTAACGCGACGGAATTCGGCATTCTGACCGCCGCCTGCGCCGTGGTTTTCGCCGCGGATCTTCTGAAATACCGCAATAAAGAGAACGTTTCGGTTCTCCTGCGGCGACAGCACCCGATCGTGCGTTACGCGCTGATCGGCGCGCTGCTGATCGCGGTGCTCGTCTTCGGCAGATACGGAACGAGTTTTCCGTCAAACGCGTTTATCTACGCGGAGTTTTAAAGGGAGGCGCCGGCAGTGAAAAGAAAACTCATTAAAGCGGTATGTCTTATCCTGTTTTTCTCGCTGATCGTCGGCGGGACGAACGCCGTTCTGCGCTATCGTTATACCGACAGTATTCTTTCGATACAGCGTTTTTACGAACAGGAAGAAAACACCGTCGACGTGCTGGGTCTGGGCACGAGTCACGTGTATGAAGGGATCTCGCCCGGCGTGCTTTACCGCGAATACGGCATCGCCGCATACGATCTCTGCGCTCCCGCGCAGGCGGTATGGAACACCTATCACTATTTTATCGAAGCGCTGAAAACGCAGTCGCCGAAAGCGGTGATCTTCGACGTATACATGCTCAACACCAACGAACCTTACGATACCCCGGCGAACGCGATCAAAACGACTTACGGCATGAAGTGGTCGAAGAACCGCACAGACGCCATTTCCGCTTCGTTCGAGCACGCGGATCTGCCCTCTCTGATGCTCCCGTTTCTTCAGTATCACTCAAGATACGCGGAAATGACGGAGAAAGACGACGCGCCGCAGTCGCGCCAAAGCGCATATTTCGGCAAATGCTATAAAGGATATACGGTATATGACGAGATCACGCAGATCAAGCTGCCGGACGTAAGCAAATTCACGGCAACGCGACAGCTCGCGGATAAACACCTGCTCTATTACAAAAGGATCATCGATCTCGCCGTCAGGAACAAGATCACGATTTACATTGTGTCCATCCCCTACGCCATCGCGCAGGATACCCAAACAACGGTGAACACCGCGCGCGCTATCGCGAAGGACTATAAAAGCAAATATGTAAAATTCATTGATCTCAACGCCCGGCTGGATAAAATCGGCATCGACGTCAACACGGATTTTGCGAACAATCAGCATCTGAACCGTTCAGGCAGCGAAAAGGTGACAAAATATCTCGGCAAGATCATTTCGTCTCAGCTGAAGCTGAAGGACCGCCGCGGAGACCCCGCCTATCAGACGTGGGAAGAGGACGCAGAGCTTTTTTACCGCGGACTTGACAACTTCCGCCTGAAAACAACGACGGACGTAAAAAAATACGCAAAGCTTCTCTCAGGTATGACCGAGGATTATACGGTGATACTCGCGGATAATTTCGGCAAATCCGCCGACAAGACCGCCGCTTCCGAGTTTATGTCAAAAAATTTCGGCGTCGCGCACGGCAAAGGCGGCGGATTGTGGATCCGGGACGGCGACAAAGCCTTCCGGACGCTCGCGGAGGCGGGAAAAAACTACAGGCAATACATGCCGTTCAATCCGCGCGACGAGGTGATGCTGACCGTCAGCAGAACGAACAAACAAAAGCCCTGTCAGATCTCGCTGAACGGAAAAGCGCTGTCCGCAGAGCAGAACAGCGTTACCGTGTTCGTATACGACAACAGGATACGCGCCGCGGTCGATACGGTCGTTCTGTCGCCCGACAACGGTCTCAAAAGATAAGAACACACAGAGAACAGTATCAAAGAATTGCAAAAATCCGTGTTTCAGACGTTCTCGGCGCCTTTTCGCCGCTTCGGCTGAAAACACGGATTTTTACCCGCTCTCACGACAAACCGACGCGGCGCGTATCCGACCGGATACGCGCCGCGCGTTTGTCGGGCTTTCGCCCGCAGAATTATATTTTAAATGAAAAATCAGAAATTGCCCGAATAGTTCGGCGCTTCTTTCGTGATGGACACGTCGTGCGGGTGGCTCTCGACGAGGCCTGCGCTCGTGATGCGAACGAAGCGGGATTTTGTGCGCAGATCCTCGATCGTCGCGCAGCCGCAGTAACCCATACCGGCGCGCAGACCGCCGACCATCTGATAGATCGTCTCGGAAAGCTCCCCCTTGTAGGGCACGCGGCCCTCGACGCCCTCGGGAACGAGCTTTTTATTATTGCCCTGGAAATATCTGTCCTTGCTGCCCTTGTTCATCGCGGCGATGCTGCCCATGCCGCGGTAGACCTTGAATTTTCTGCCCTGATAGATCTCGGTCTCGCCGGGCGCTTCCTCACAGCCCGCGACGAGCGAGCCGAGCATGACGCAGCTGCCGCCCGCGGCGAGCGCCTTGACGATCTCGCCGGAATACTTGATGCCGCCGTCCGCAATGACGGGGATATTGTTTTTGTCCGCCTCGCACGCGGCGTCGTAGATCGCGGTGATCTGCGGCACGCCGATGCCCGCGACGATACGCGTCGTACAGATTGAGCCGGGACCGATGCCGACCTTGACCGCGTCCGCGCCCGCGTCGATGAGCGCCCGCGCGCCCTCCGCGGTGGCGATGTTGCCGCCGATGACGGAGATATCCGGGAACGCGGTTTTCACCGCGGTAATGGACTTGAGGATATTCTTACTGTGGCCGTGCGCGGAATCGAGAACGAGCGCGTCCACGCCCTTTTCCACCAGCGCCGAAGCGCGGTCGAGCACGTCCGCCGTCGCGCCGATCGCCGCCGCGCAGAGAAGCCTGCCGCGCACGTCGCGGGCAGAGTTCGGGTACTGCACCGCTTTTTCGATATCCTTGATCGTGATCAGGCCCTTGAGCTTGCCGTCGCCGTCCACAAGCGGAAGCTTTTCGATCTTATGCTGCCGAAGAAGCTCCTGCGCTTCGGCGAGCGTCGTGCCGATATGCGAGGTGATCAGGTTCTCCTTTGTCATGACGTCTTCGATGCGCACGTTGAAATCACTCATAAAACGGAGGTCGCGGTTCGTCAGAATACCCACCAGATGCCGCTCCTCGTCGCAGATCGGCACGCCGGAGATGCGGTAATTGTGCATCAGCTCGTTTGCCTCATAGACATAGTTATCGGGATGAAGGAAGAAAGGATTGGTGATGACGCCGTTTTCACTGCGTTTGACCTTGTCGACCTCGGCGCACTGCGCCTCGATGCTCATATTCTTATGGATCACGCCGATGCCGCCCTCACGCGCGATCGCGATCGCCATCGCCGACTCGGTAACGGTATCCATCGCCGCGGTCATAATGGGCGTATTCAGACGGATCTTGTTCGTCAGACGCGTGGAAACGTCCACGTCCGCGGGCAGCACGTCGGACTCGGCGGGCACGAGAAGAACGTCGTCGAAGGTCAGGCCCTCTTTGCCGAATTTCACGGAGTAATCGTTGCAGAGCATAGTATACTTCCTTTCCTGTTGATCTGTTGAATGGGTATTTTAAATATTATACTATTATAAACAGGAGATTGCAAGACGTATTTTCAGAAACTCTTGCATTCCGCATAAAAATGATGTATGATATTCCAAAGAAAAAAAGAAAGGAGTTTTCCCATGCTTTGGAAACTGAAAAAGTGCTGGTACAGAGCGTATCAGTCTGTCTACAAATTCGCGATGAGTTTTCTGGACTGGAGCGAGCCCTATCTTCTTGAGGGAGAAGGCGCGGTGCTGCGGCTGCCCGAATTCATCAAGGGCAAAGGGATCAAAAAGGTTCTTGTCGTAACCGATAAAGGCCTGATGGGACTGCATCTGCTCGATCCGATGTTCGAAAAACTCGACGAAGCGGGCGTAGGTTACGTCGTTTTCGACGGCGTGCAGCCGAACCCGACGATCCCGAATATCGAGGAAACGAAAAAGATTTACGAGGAGAACGGCTGCGAAGGCATCATCGCTTTCGGCGGCGGCTCCCCGATGGACTGCGCGAAGGCGGCGGGCGCGCGCATCGTGCGGCCGAACAAATCCGTCAGAGCCATGCGCGGTCAGCTCAAAGTCCTTAAAAAGCTGCCCCCGTTCTTCGCCGTGCCCACCACGGCGGGCACCGGCTCCGAGACCACGATCGCGGCGGTCGTCTCCGACCCCGAGACCCACGAGAAAAACGCGATCAACGACCCGGTGCTGCGGCCGAAATTTGCGGTGCTCGACCCCGCGCTGACGATCGGTCTGCCCCCGCATATCACCTCCACCACGGGCATGGACGCCATGACCCACGCGGTCGAGGCGTATATCGGCAGGAGCAACACGAAGGATACGATCCGCGAGGCGGAGGAAGCCGTCGTGCTGATCCATCAGAATCTTGAGAAAGCGTATGCAAACGGCAAGGATATGGAAGCGCGCGCCAATATGCTCAAGGGCTCGTATCTCGCAGGCAGAGCGTTCACCCACGCGTTCGTCGGCTACGTGCACTCGATCGCGCATAACCTCGGCGGTCTTTACGGCACGCCGCACGGCCTTGCGAACGCGGTGATCCTGCCCTACGTGCTCGATTATTACGCCGAGACCGCATACAAGCCGCTCTCGAAGCTGGCGGACCTGATCGGCATCACGACGCCCGACATGAGCGAGGCGGACAAGGGCAAGGCGTTCATTGCGGAGCTGCGCAGAATGGACAAGGATATGAATATCCCCGATAAGTTCGACATGATCAAAGAAGAGGATATGCCCACCCTCGTCGCCCGCGCGCTGAAGGAGGCGAACCCGCTCTACCCCGTGCCGAAGATCATGGACGCGGCGGACTGCGAGCGCGTGATCCGCAGATTTATGGCGTGAAGTCGTTGACAGTGAAATGTGAAAAGTGAAATGTGAAATGTATGCGGCTGCGCCGCAGCGAAAAGTGGAATGTAAAAAGTGAGCGAATATGAACAGTTATCAGGATCTGGAAGTTTGGAAAAAATCAATGGAGTTAGTAAAAGAAGTTTATTCTATTTTGCGTTTGCTGCCGAAAGAAGAGAATTATGCCCTTGCGGATCAGATGCGCAGATCTGTGATTTCGATCGCATCAAATATCGCAGAAGGTTACGGACGCAACTCTAAAAATGATTTTATCCGATTTCTGAATATATCACAAGGGTCCAAATGTGAACTTGAAACGCAACTATACGCCTGCTGTATGTTAGGCTATATCAAAGATGAAGAAGCGCAAAACGCTTTTCAGCTTTGCAGAGATATCGGAAAAATGCTTTTCGGTCTTGTGAATAGAATTAAAAGTGAACAGTGAAATGTGAAAAGTGAAATGTTTGCGGCTGCGCCGCAGTAATAAGTGAAAAGTAAAATGTGAAAAGTGAAATGGTGCGGCTGCGCCGCAGTAATAAGTGAAGAGTGAAAAGTGAAATGTAAAAAGAGAAACATCATCTCACATTTCACATCTCACATTTCACATCTCACATTTCACATCTCACATTTCATATCTCACATTTCACATCCCACATTTCAAATCTCACATCTCACATTTCACATTTCACATCTCACATTTCACATCTCACATCTCACATTTCACATTTCACATTTCACATCTCACATCCCACA
>JAFRPB010000176.1 GCA_017429345.1 Clostridia bacterium
GCTGACTGACTCCGTTATGCGCATGTTAGCACAAGGTATCTTAAGTCAGACCACGTTACCCATTCTACAGCTTCGGCTTTGAGATGGCAAAAGGCATGGATGGCTGCCATGCCCATCACCAAAATATATTGTAGGAGGTATATTCTTATGGTAACTATGGTAAAAATTCTTGTCGCGATCATCAAGGTCATGATCTCCCTCGGCAAGTTCGGTTTCCTTGACGATACCCTTGCCAAGCTGGAAGAATATCTTTCGCAGAATTCGGAAGACTGATCAAACAAACCAACAAAAGAGAGACGCGGCGCCCGGCGGGGAGGCTGCGTCTCTTTTTTTTGCATTCAGACCGATCCTTTCGCGGCCGACCCGCAGAATGAAGGAAAAATGTGAGAAAACGGCTCGAATAAGCCGGAAAAATGTGAAAATACCTTTGATCTGAGCCGGAAAAATGTGAAAATTCTTCTTGATATCGACGGAATTATGTGGTATAGGCTCGATACCGCGTCGCTGAATAATCTGATCGAAAAGGACAGATATCCGGATATCCGTTACGGGATCAAGCTCGGCAGCAAAAACATCGGCTTCGGCGGAAAGTTTTATACGTTCCCGTATTTTTTGACGTTCTTGCTTAAACGCTTCCTTCGGGAGAAGGACGGGGAGCGGGAGAACGGAGACGATCCGGGCGAAATACGAACAGAATAGAAACGTCCCCCGAAAGCGGACCGGAAAATCGGAGACGCTTTCGGGGGGATTTTTTGTGTATTGAAACGGGAGGCGTTTCGTTATTTCGTGATCTTCACGCTCTTTGCAGCGCTCCACGCGGAATAGTATTTGACGCTTGAAACGGTCTTATATGCTCTGACGCGCACGTAATAGGTGCTGCCAACAGTCAGACTCGAGATCGTCTTTGCAAGCGTCGCCGCGTCCGTAACAGCGACTGTTTTCGCGCTCGTGAATTTACTGTTCGTCGCGTACTGGATCTGATAGCCCGTCGCCTTGGCGTTCTTCGCCCATTTGACGGTCACCTTCCCCGCGGCGGAGTTCGTCGCGCCCGAAACCGTGACGCCGGTCAGACGGTAGGTCGCTTTTGCAGTATAGGCGCTCAGGGTCGTGCTCTTGTACGCCTTGACGAGGTAGGTGTATTTCGTGCCGTTGTTGTCCTTGATCTCGGTATCGCTGTAGCTGACGGTCGCGCCCGAGGTGATCTTCTTGACGAGCGAATAGCTGCCCGTGCCGGCTTTTCTGTATACGTAGTAGCCGGAGGCGCCGTCGACCTGCGTCCATTTGACGGTGATGCCGCTTGCGGTATTCGTCAGAGTCGGGGTGACTGCCGAAAGACGGGTCATGGTCTTTGCGGTATACGCGCCCTTCGTCGTGCTCTTATACGCCCGCACGCCGTAGGTATATTTCGTGCCGGAGACGGCGGTCGTATCGGTGTAGGTCAGCGTATCGGGATCTGCAATCTTCTTCAGCGTCGTGTAGCTGCCCGTGCCGGTCTTGCGGAAGACATAGTAGCCGTCCGCGCCTTCGGCTTTCGTCCATGTCAGCGTCATGCCGGTCTTGCCGTTCGCGAGGGTCGGGGTGATCGCGGCAAGGCAGGTGATTGACTTCGCCGTGTACGTTCCTCTTTCTGTACCGCGATAGGACTTCACGCAGTAGGTGTATTTTGTGCCGGGCTCCGCCGTGGTATCTTCCCAGCTCAGCGTCGCGTTCGACGTGATCTTTCTGATCGCCTTATAGCTTGTGGATGCGGTTTTTCTGTAAACATAATATCCGTCCGCGTTCTCGTCCTGCGTCCAGGTGAGCTTGACGCCCGAGGCGGTGTTTTCCGCCGTGACCGTGGTCTTCGCGAGCAGCTTCGGGATCGCTTCGTATCTCTTCGCGCCGCAGACCGTGCAGGTGTAGGTCATCTCGCCCTCTGACGCCGTCGTCGCGGGCGTCGTTACAACGCCGCCGTCCCATGTGTGCTCCGCGCATTCCGCCTGACCCTCGCCGCAGCCGTCGCAGACGCCGTCGCCGTTTTCGTCATAGTGCGCGTGAGAACCCGCGACGAAGTCGAAATCCTCCAGGTCCGCAATATCAACATAACTATTCACCCATTCCGAGATCAGCGCCTCGTTGGCAAGCTCGCCCGTTTCGTTGTAAAACAGAAGCGCGACGGGCTCGAGCTCGGCGCTGACGCCGACCTTCGCGGTCATATTAAGCGCGCCGAAGTTCAAATCCGTGTACCAGCCCGTTTCCGTTTCCGGGTAGTTCAGCGGTTCCGCATGGTCGTAAACGGGCGGGTGCGTGTCGCCGCAGTGGGTGCAGACGCCGTTTTCGTAGACGTGCCCCATATTGATCGTAAAGAAGTCCGCGATATCCGTAAAATCGCCTTCCACCTCAACCTGAGCGCCTTCATCGGTTATGACGATATACTTATTGCAGTCGGCGCAGATACCGAGCGCGGTGAAATAGGGATAATCGAAGTAGAACTCGTAGCCTACGCAATTGAGGCGGTTTTCAAAAACAACATCGAGATTGTGCGGGATCCTCAGCGTAAGGTTGCTGAGCTCATTCAGCTCCGCGTCAAGATACATGTGGCAGCGGGTGCATTCATAGTGCCCCGCCGTGCCGGGCTCCGTGCAGGAGACGGGCGGGACCTCCGGCGTCCATTCGCCGGGCGTGTGCCCGAGAGCGGGCGTCGTGACGACGGTCTCGACATATGCGCCGCATTCGGAGCAGTAATACATCTCTATCGCGTCCAGAACGCAGGTCGCCTCGGTTCTCTCATAGTCAAGATACGGGACGTGCCCGGTCGCGGGGATCTCTTCAAAGAACTCGCAGGCGTAGCCCGGGTCGGCGGATTCGTAATACTTCAGCCCGTTTCCGGTGCAGGTCGCTCCGCTGAGGACCTCGCAGGTGAAGTTGTGGGCGACGAAGTTGAACGAGAACGCCTTCCGGTAGCGGTTCATTTCGTTCACCTGTTCCAGCCTGATGTACTGCCCGCGGATCTTCACGTAGTGTTCGCTTGTGTTGAGAATGTACGCGACCGCATATTCTTTGCCCTCCGCATAAGCCGCGCCGTCATAGGGGACGTATTCGTTGCCCTCCTTGACCTTGAGCGCGCCGTTCACGGTCGTCCCGTCGGGCAGGGTGATGGTCATAACCGGTGTTTCGCCGACGATCGGCTCGCGGAAGCCTTCGACCTCGAGATAGCTCGAGGGCTCGGGGTCATACGGCGTGTAGACGGCGGTCAGGGTGATATCCGCGTCCGCGGGGAACTCATAGACCGCCTCATCGCAGGCAAGGATCGGCTCGCGCGGGATGCCGCCGTTGCGCCGGGTGATATACCAGCCTGCGAATTGATACCGGCACTGGAACTGGATCGGATCAGCGGGATCGGCGAGCTCCTGCGCCGTCACGTGCACGGTATCGCCCGCGTCGTATACGCCGCCGCCGGTAACGACTTCGCCCTCAAGGTCGACGTTCCCTCCGCCGACGCCGCCGTAGGCGACAGCAACGGTGAAGTTCGACCTCACGGTGCAGCCTGCCTCCTGCGCAAAACCGCATGCGAAGGAATTATGCGGGCAGATGACCGTTACGCCGGAGGGGATCGTCGAAAATCCGTTATTCGAATTCACGGAGCCCGGGATAACGATCGTCTCCAGAGCGGTAAGCCCCTTGAACATATAGTTGCCGAGCTTTGTTATGCCGTCTTCGATCACGACGTGCGTGATCAGATCCTTGTAGGCGTCCCACGGCTTGGGCGGGAAGCCCTGATTGATGACGGGACCGTAGTCCGGGATCGCGCCGGTGCCGGAGATCGTCAGCACAAGACCGTCGTCGCCGAGCGAGATCGCCCAGTTATTGCCTATGCCGAGCGAGCCGTGAGAAAAGGTTCCGGGCGGCGAGGGGATGAAGCCGTGCCCGAGCGCCCAGTCCCAGGCGTAGGAACCGTATTCGCAGAAGAAATCGATATCCTTCGGCACCCCGTAGAGCGCGTTGTCGCCGATCTCGACCACGCTCGCGGGAACGGTGATCGCGGTCAGAGCGGTCTGGTTGCGGAACGCGAAATTCCCGATCCGCTCAACGCCGTCTTCGATCACGACCGTATCGAGCTGCGGGGAAGACAAGAAATACGCAAAGGCGTCGGTATTGATCCTTTGCACGCTGCCGGGGATGGTGAGCGTCCCGGTCAGCGCACAGCTGCAGAAGGCGGACGCGCCGATCGAAGTGACCGAACAGCTGTCGTCGAACACGACCTGCGTGATGCGTTTTGCAAAATTAATCCACGGCGCGGGCTCTTCGCTGTAGCTGTACATTACGCCGGAGCCGTAGATCGTCAGCTTATAACTGCCGTCCGCTTCCACGGTGAGCACCGCCCGGAGGTCGGCGCCGCATGAAAATTCGGTGCCGTCCGCCGGCTCGGAGTAAAGACGCTGCGATACGGCGGGATCGGATCCCAAATCCGAAAGTCTTATAGCGGGACGGATTCCCTCGTCGGTCCTTGCGACGTCTCTATCCTGATATGAGGCATATCTGGCCCCGTATTTAGAGATAACATACACGCCGTTGTTATGATTGACTGCCCGCAAGTACCATGGGGACACACCGAGGGGGTCTTCGCGGGAGAACCACAGTCCCTGAGACTTTGCGTAGTCAGTGCCTTCACCCAAACGGGCGTCATCATGATAATCCCATTTCCAATTAAAACCATAGGATTCTTCGCAGATATCACCCGCTGACAAAAGGAAAACCTTGTCGTACGTTTCCTCAACGAAATACGCGGATTCGTCGGCGTCCCATACTTCGTAGTCTATTGCAACGTCGTTCCTGATATTGCTCTTCTGAGCGTCGCTGAAGGCAGTTTCGTAAAAGTCGTGATTCAGCCACTCCCGGATCGAGCTTTCGGCATAGTCGGTCACACGTACCGTTGAATCGATCCCCTGATAGCACTTGCCGTCGGAGTCTCTATATGTTACATTCTGGAACGCCTGAGCGTCGAGTAAACTCTCCGCCATGACAAGACCCGAGGACGGATCGAGCACGCGCCAGCTAACAGGCTCGTATTTGAAATAGTAGGTTGTATATGTCGAATATCCGTTTTCGTCTTGATTTGAAAAAGGTGAAGTGCTCATGAATCCCGTCATATACGGGCGGTATTCGCTGAAGTAAACGGCGCGGTACTTTTCACCGCCTGCGAAGAAGTCGGCGAAGCGCATGTAGTCCCCCGGCTCCATCAGCCCGTCGGACTCATTGCCCGTTCCGAAGTAATAGCCGTAGCTTTTCCAGATCGCGGAAGCTGCTGCGGCGGCGAGCTCGGGAGTCTCGGCGACCTGCGTCTGCGGGTAGGTGCCGTACTCGATCGTGTCGCCGACCTCAAACGCCTGCGCCCGCGGCAGGACGCCGGCGAGTCCGGCAAAAACGGAGAGCGTCATGACCAGAGAGAGCAGGACGCTCAATGATTTTTTCAATGCTTTCACAAAAGATTCCTCCTATATTTTTTATTTATTGTTATTCTATCATGCGCAGCCGAAAAACACACGGTCACAAGTGACTACCCCGCGCATTTTTCGCGCGTTTCCGGCGTAAAAAAATACCGCCGGTTTTTGTGCATTCCGACGGAGTGTTGCGCTTTGCGTGTTGAGTCGCGGGAGCGGGATTCATTCTGATTTAACGGTGAAGCCGTTAAATCAGAATTTACACGTGTTTGCGCAGCAAACACATATCACATGCTCGCTTTGCGAGCATATATCGCATTGTCCTTTAGGTCAATATATCGCATCGCCGTAAGGCGATATATCGCCAAAACAAAAGGCGATATGCGCTTCGCGCGCGATATGCCGCCTAAAGGCGGCGCGATATGTCCTTCGGACGCGATATGCGCCTGCGGCGCGTGAAATTCTGATTTATCGGGGCGTGAACGCCCCGATAAATCAGAATTTTTCAGGTCTTCAGCGCCAATCCCGACACGCGCGCCTGGATGCAGAGCTCCGTGCGGCTGTTAAGCCCGGTTTTCTGCAGAAGCTGGCGCACGTGCGTTTTTACCGTATACTCCGAGATCCCCAGCGCCTGCGCCGCCTCGAGGTTGGTTTTTCCGGTGGACAGCTCCCGCAGGACCTCCAGCTCCCGCTCGGTGAAGTCTTCGCGGCAGGCGTTCCCCAGCCGGACGGACGGCGCCAGCGTCGGGTAAACGGACTCGCCCGCCACGGTGCGGTCCATGACCTCCAGGATCGAGACCTCGTCCGTCTCCTTATACCAGAAGCTCTCGATCCCGATCTCCTTCGCGCGGCGTATCCAGGAATACTCCGGCATACTGGTCACTGCGATGATCTTTACGCCCGGATCGGTCTGCTTCAGCTTCTGCGCCGCGTCCAGACCGTTGAAGCCGTCGTTCATCATAATATCGAGCAGCACGAGGTCGACTTTCTTTTTCAGAAGACAGAGATCCGCCGCAAACGCCGAGGAGATCGAAAACACCGTCTCGTATCGGTCGGACCCGTTTACGGTAAGCTCAAAGAAGTGGCGTGAAATCGCCTGATCGTCTACGATCATGACCCGGGTCTTGGTAATTTCCATAGCGACACCTCCGGTGAGGAATTGATTTTGAGTATTGAGCTTTGGGTCTTGCGTGCCGCGTTTTGAGCGTCAACACGCAAAACGCAAGGTCAGCCGGAACGCCGGCGCGCTTTCCACCGTCATCCTGCCGCCTTTACGCTCCGCCAGGGCGCGCAGGTTTTTTAAGCCCCCGGTTTCCTTGATCGGTCCGCGCGGCGGTCTGCCGTCGTTGGTCAGCTCCATGACGACCGCGCCGTCCTCCTGCCGGACCGTGACGCGCACCACGCTGCCGTCCGCGTGCTTTACGGTGTTCGTCAGACACTCATGGATGGCGACCGCCGCGATCTCCTTGTGCTCCGGCGGGATCTCGCCATGCAGCTCGATCGTCATATCCACCGCCCTTGCGGCTTCGTAAAGGGCGCTGAGCCGGTCGCTGTTCTGCTCGCGCGTTCCCGTATCCCGCAGCAGCGAGACGGTGTCGGCAAGCTGGCGGACCACTGTTTCCCGGCTGCCGTCTATCCCGTTCAGATAATTCCCGACGGCAAGCAGGCACTGCCCCAGATCGTTGTGCAGGCGGATCTTCGCGGCGAGGATCTCTCTTTCGCGCACGATGCGGTCCATGTCCCGGTCGTATTCGCGGATCTGCCGGTTGACCTCCTCCAGGTGCCGGTTGCGCATCTCCAGCTCCAGCAGGTCGTTATAGCGCCGCGTCACGTCGTAAGCGATCATCTCCGTAAGTTCCCTGTTTTCCGCCGCGATCTTTTTTTGTTTCATCTGCCACACGCTGCCGTCCGGCAGACGCAGAAATACATTTCCGTCCCGCTCGTCGACCGTACAGCCGGGCAGCAGGTCGCGCTCCTCAAGCCGCTTTTCCAACGCGCGGGCGTCCAGCACGCCGACGCCGATCGCAGCGTTGCCGATCTGCTGCATTTTATTGTTGACCAACTGCGGGAAACCGTCCGGCAGGCTGTAGCAGACCCCGTCGGAGAGCTGATCCAGCCCCTCGCAGAGCGACTGCGCGGAAAGCTCGCCCCGGAGCTTCCGCTCCGTGTGCACGAACATCACGGAAACCGCAGCGATCAGCAATACCGCGAAAACCCCTGCCGCCCATACCGGCAGCGCCACGACGGAGCGGACGACCGGCGCGAGCGACTCTAACGGCTCCCCGTTGCGGATCCGAGAACAATATATTGCCAGCGATGAGGTCGTCGGAATGATCAACAGCGCGATGCACAGGCTGAAAAAGAAGGTCTTCCTGACCGCAGGATGCCCGTAGGTCCGTGCCGCGCAGAACAGCGCCGCAAGACAGATCAGATAGAATACGACCGCGACGGCGCGGACCGCGTCGAGGGGGATGTCCTGCATGGTCATGGGGAGCCTCCTTTCTGTGTGTTGCGTGTTGTGTTTTGCGTGTTGCGTGAGCGCGTTTCTTTCAGATCAAAGACCAAAGACTGAAGACCAAAGACCGAAAGCCATAGTCAGAAGCACCGACTTAAAGTCTGCTCTTCAGTCTTCTGTCTTAAGTCTCAAGTCTCAAATCTCAGATCCGCCGCAGGCGGATATACATTTCATATTTCACCGGTGAGACCGATCGGGCCACGCGGCATAGCCGCTGTGGTTGCCGCTGAAAACAGTCCCCCGGACTGTTTTCTTTACGCGGCAATTGTGTTTTACATATTGAGACCGGAGTGTTCAGGTTTCCAAAATCAAAGCTGTCAGGATGCGCACGGACGTATCGCTCCGTTCGATGCGGACGTCCTCATACATCCGCCGCAGCTCGGCGAGCTCTGCTTCCGTCAGCGGCTCGGCGGGCGTTTCCAGCGTCAATTCAAACAATATCCGGTCCGGAGCGGGCGCTTCCAGCGAAACGCTGACCGAACGGAGCGAACCGAACGTCCGTTCCGTCGTTTTTCCGAACAGCTCATACAGCGCGCAGACGAACGCCGTCGGGACTTCGGCGTCCGCTTCCACGCGATATTCGCAGGCAACGCCCGCCGAACGCAGCGCCCGGGCGGATTCCTCCAGACAAAGCCCGAGCTCTCCGGCGGGAACCGTCGGGTTCGTGTCGGCGAGCAGCAGCAGGTTGCCGCGCCGCTTGGCGTATGCGATCAGCACGCCCGCCCTCTGCATGCCTGCGCGGAATCCGGTTTCGTCCTCCGGCAGATCCCGCAGCAGCTCGTCCAGCGCGTCGAGCTGCGGGCGCAGCGATTCCGTCACGCGGTCGTAAAGCGCCGTCTGCTCGGCGGTCCGCCGCCGTCCCTCCTCGATTTCGGCGGAAATGCGCAGCATGGCGTTTTCTTCCGTCAGATAGTCCGCCGTATCGTTCAGCGCCTCGTTCAGACGGTGAAGCTCGGAGAGATCTTCCGTCCAGTAAAACCAGCCGCCCTGCACGGCGCGGGTTTTCAGCAGCGTATCTCCGTCCGGCATCAGCGTTTCGCCGCCTGCCGCCGCCCGAAGCTCCTCCGGCTGCGGGCGCACGCCGTTTTCGGAGACCTGACGCACCTGAAAATCGCCGTCCGCAAGTCCCGCGTTCAGCGAGGACGCGGCGAAGATCGCCGGATAGCCGTTGTTGGAAACGATGATCCGCGCGGCAACGAAGCTCTCCCAGAGCGCGATGCTGCCAAGACAGAAGAAGTCATTCAATCCAAACGCCCACTGAAAAATGGAAGAATGATCTCCGGGATAGGCATACAGGAAGAAATACAGCGCCACGGCCGCCAGGACCGTCGCCGGAAGCCACGCGGTACGGAGCAGACGGCGGTTCAGGGTCGACCGGATCGCCAGCGCGATCACGCTCAGCATCATCAGGACGATCCATCCCGCGGTCAGATAATACAGTACGCCGTGGGAATAGTTCTCCCAATGCTCAAGCCCGTCCGGAAACCGAAACGCCAGCCTGTGCAGGTCGTTCGTGAGGACCCCCGCCGAAAGCAAAGCCGCCGGAAGATAGGTCCAGCGCCATTTTTTCGATATTCTGAAGTCGTCCGCTTTGCCGAAATACAACGACGCATGGACCATAAAAAGAGGTCCGAAGGTCATCGGGATATAATACACATACCAGATATAACGCGCCGCCGTAGCGCCCGGGTACAGATAAGCGGATTTCACGGCGCGCAGTACGGGCAGCAGGATAAGCGCCGAGGCAAACAGCGAAACGTTGTTGCGCATGTGCTTCTGCGGGAACCGCCTTCTGACGCTCAGACACCAATGCAGACAGACCGTTCCGATGATCAGGGACGAGATCGCGCCCCCATGCAGAAAATCCGCGTTCGCCGGGACGGATATTTTCACGGGAAGATGCTCGGCAGCATTCATCAGTCCGGCGCAGAGGATCGGCACGAGATATAGTATCAGGTTCCTTACGGATTTTTTGCCGAGATCCATGACAACGCCTCCTTTTTCGCCCGCATCCGCGGTCTGATCGCGCGGCGTATCCTGCCGCTTCTGTATCTATAAATGTTTTAAATACATTATAGCATAAAGCAATGTGTTTTGTATATCGTCACTTGTGACTACCCATGTTTTTTTTCGAAGAAAGAACGCACGGAAAAACGGCCGGGATCTGTCGGCGGGAGCACAGCCGAGTTTCGGACGGCAAAAACCGTTGCGATCAATGCGAAGACGACCGATCCGACCCGGTTCCGTCTTTCAAAAATCGTGATTCTGCCGGTTGCAGTTTTTTTCGGGATGTGGTATGATGTTCCCGTCGTCAAAAAACAAGAACGGCGGAACGGAAACGGGGGGAAGCGGCGCATGCCCGACGCGCGGGAGCATATCGAATATTTAAGCCCGACGCTGCGTCTTGCGGTGTCTGCGGAGCATACCTTCGGCACGGACGCGCTGCTGCTGGCCTCGTTCGCCTGCCCGAAAAAAAACGATGCCGCGGCGGACCTCGGCGCGGGCTGCGGGATCATACCGTTTTACTGGCTGCGATGCGGCTGCAAAGGGCGGATCTTCGGTGTGGATATCCAGCAAAGCGCGTTTGACCTGATGCAAAAAAGCGTCGGGATGAACGCCGGGATCGAAAACTTCACGCCCCTGTGCGCCGACCTTCGCGATCTGCGCGGTACGATCGGCGCGGGCAGTCTCGATCTTGTCGTGATGAATCCGCCGTACAAGCCCGCCGGGACGGGGATCCTCTCCGATTCCGAGACGGACCGGATCGCCCGCCACGAAACGGCGTGTACCCTCGCTGACGTGTGCGAAAGCGCTTCTTATCTTCTGCGCTACGGCGGCAGGTTCGCGCTTTGTATCCGCCCCGAACGCCTCTGCGACGCGATCTGTGAAATGCGCGCGCATAAACTCGAGCCGAAGCGTCTGCGCATGGTCGCCCAGCGGCCGGGCCTTGCGCCGTGGCTTGCGCTCGTCGAGGGCAGAAGCGGCGGAAAACCGGGGCTGACCGTTCTTCCGGAGCTCTGCATCGAATCGGACGAAATGCGCGCGATCGTCGGCGAATACCGCAAGGAGTGAAACAGTGAATTACAGTATGTATATCGCCGTTTTTCTGGTGCTGCTGGTCGTTCTCATGCAGCAGCGCAGGCGCAGAAGAACGATGCGTATGATAAGAAAGAGAAGGAGAAATAATTGCGTTATGAATGAGCTTTTGAAAGGTTTGACCGGAAAAAACTGCCGGATCTACGTCGTTGAGAGCGTGGGCTCCGTGACAGGCGTGATCGCCGAGGTGAGCGAGCGCTGGGTCGCCGTGGATACCAAAAAAGGCAGAAAGATCATCAACGCCGATTATATCGTGCAGGCGGAAGAAGCGCCGGTGAGATCATGAGCTGCGGTACGTTATACGTCGTCGGCACGCCGATCGGGAACCTGGGCGACCTGTCGCCGAGAGCGGCGCAGACGCTGGAAGAGGCGGACTTCATCGCCGCCGAGGATACGCGCGTCACGCTGAAGCTGCTGAACTATCTTGAAATAAAAAAACCGATGGTGAGCTATCACGATCACAACCGGTTTGATAAGGGACACGAGATCGCCGACCGCATCGCTGCGGGGGAGAGCTGCGCCCTCGTGACGGACGCGGGCATGCCCGCGATCTCCGACCCGGGTAGGGAGCTTGTGGACGAGTGCCACGAAAGGGGGATCCCCGTGACGTCCGTCCCTGGCCCCAGCGCGGTGATTACCGCCCTCGCGATGAGCGGCCTCGACGTGAGCAGGTTTTCCTTCGAGGGCTTTCTTTCCGTGAACAAGCCGAGCCGCCGCGCTCATCTCGCCGAGATCGTGAACGAGAAAAAGACGATGGTGTTTTACGAGGCGCCGCACAAGCTCGCCGCGACGCTGAAGGACCTTGCCGATACGCTCGGCGACCGCCGCTGCGCGGTCGTCAAGGAGCTGACGAAGATCTACGAGACCGTCGACCGCACGACGCTTTTCGCCGCCGCCGAAAAATACGGCGCGATGGAAAAGATCAGAGGCGAATTCGTTATTATCATAGAAGCCCTGCCCGAGAGCCGCAAAGAAAACATGACGCTCGAAGACGCGGTCGAAGAAGCCCGCCGCATCATGGAAGAGGAACGCCTTTCGATGAACGACGCCGCGAAAAAAGCGGCGAAACTGTCGGGGATCAAGAAGGGCGATATTTATCATGAGTTGGTTGGTGAATTCTGATTTATCTGAATGGAAGGCAATAGGCATTAGGCAATAGGCATTAGGTAACTTGCCAAGGCGCACAGCGTATATTTGACATGTCTATTGCCTAATGCCATGCCTAAAGTCCGACAAGTCAGAGTATAACGAAAAACGGAGCCCGCGGCTCCGTTTTTCGTTATATCGTGATCCTTTTCTCATCCAGCGGCATATCCGGGCGGAAGCGCGGCACCTCGAGCGTCTTCGAGTGATTCGTCACCGAAATGCCGGAGAGAAGCCCCACCGCGGACCATTCGCAGGCGGTGTAAACGTCGATCGCGGGCGGCGCGTCGCCGCGCACCGCGTCCACGAAATCCTTCACGATAAAGAAATCGCCGCCGCCGTGGCCGGCTTTTTTCTGCTCCTCGGTGGCGGTCTTGAATCGCTCGGGCAGATAGTCGTTGAAGTCTTCAAGCGCCTTCCACTGCATATTGCAGCTCGGGCTGTCCTCGCCGACGAAGGAAACGCGGTCCCAGTCCTTGTGCGTCGTCTTCGAACGGTAGCAGCCGAGGGTGCCCTGCAGGTGGTAATAATCCATATTGTGCGGGTGGGGCGAGGTGCAGTCGGTACGGATGTTGAGAAGATTGCCCTTCTCTGTGCGGCACATGGTCGTGGTGCCGCTGTCCTGCTTCACGCCGTAGGGGTGGCGCACACCGGGGGAGAAGGTCGTGATCTCGGTGATATGATCGCCGGGGAACCACTGCATGACCGGACCGATCGAGTGCGTCGGGTAGAAATTGCCGCGCACGCCGTCCTGCCAGTAGGAGCGCCACGAGGTCTTGCCGCTGCCGTAAACGAGCAGATTCGACGTGTTGTGCATATACATGCCCTCGGCGTAATAGGTGTCGCCGAATTTGCCCGCCTCGACGAGGCTCTTGACGAGCTGCACCTGCGGGGTATAGATGTAGTTCTCGGCGTACATATACACCTTATTATATTTTTCCACGGTCTCGCAGAGCCAGAACAGCTCGTCCATCGTCACGCCCGCCGTGACCTCGCTCATCACGTGCTTGCCCGCCTCGAGCGCGGCGATCACCTGCGGCACGTGGCACTGCATCGGCGTCGCGATCACGACCGCGTCGATATCCGATTCCATCATGTCGTCGAACACGCGGTAGCGCTTCTCCACGCCGAGCTTATCCGCCGCGTCGTTCAGATGCGCCTCGTCCAGGTCGCACATCGCCGTGATCTCCACGTCTTCGATCGCCTGAAAGCCTTGCATCGTCGAAAGTCCGCGCACGCCCGCGATGCCGATTTTTATCTTTTTCATTGTTTTCTCCTCCGTGTTGTTAGTTGCTCGTTTCCGCCGAAATGTCAGGCGCACGGTTGTAGGGGCGGGCATGACCGCCCGTTTTTGCCGGAAACCGTGAAATCGTGAAGTCGTGAGATCGTGAACAGTGAGCGGTTTTCAGTCAACCTGCAACTATCTAAAAATCAAGTCGCGAAGCGACTTCCGACACTTCACACTTCACTCTCCACACTCCACACTGCCGAAGGCCGGCTACTCAAAATCTACCACATCAAAACGAAATATTCAATAGCTTCTTGATTTTTTCATCAGTTGTATAGTAAAATAAACCCGGGTGATGTTTTATGAGAATTTTCAGCATCGGTTCGCTCAATATCGATTATTTTTATTCGATGTCGCATTTCGTGCGCGCGGGGGAGACGCTCTCGAGCGCGAAGCTCGATATCCTGCCCGGCGGAAAAGGACTTAATCAGGCGGTCGCGCTGATCCGCGCGGGCGCTCAGGTCGTGCCCTGCGGTTTGATCGGAGAAGACGGGGAGATGCTGCTTTCTGTACTCGACACGGTCGGCGCGAAGAACTCGCGCATCGAAAAACGGGATATGCCCTCGGGCCACGCGATCATCCAGGTCGATCCCGCGGGGCAGAACGGCATCATCGTCTTCCACGGCGCGAATTTTGCCTACGACGAGGCGTATTTCCGCAAGGTGCTCGCGGACGCGGCAGAAGGCGACGCGGTGCTGCTGCAGAACGAGATCAACGACGTGGGGCTCTGCATGAATATCGCGAAGGAAAAGGGGATGCGCGTCGTGTTCAACCCCTCGCCCTTCGACGATAATATTTTTGACCTGCCGCTTGAAAGGGTCGATCTGTTCGTATGCAACGAGATCGAGGGCGCGGCGCTCACCGGCAAAACTGATCCCGAGGAAATTCTTGCAGCATTGAATGAAAAATATCCGGACGCCGACGCGCTTCTCACGCTCGGCGGCGCGGGCGCGGTCTACCGCGATAAAACGGGCATATACCGGCACGGCGTATTCGAGGTCGACGTCGTCGACACCACCGGCGCGGGCGATACCTTCACGGGCTTCTTCCTCGCCGCGATGAACGAAAGCGGCGATCCCGCCGGGGCGCTGCGTACGGCGTCCGCCGCCTCCGCCATCGTCGTCTCGCGCATCGGCGCGGCGCTGTCGATCCCGGCGGCGGAGGAAGTAAAGGAGTTTCTGCAATGAACGCTTTTTTATCTGCGCTTCTGAGTCTTTTTATCTCCGTTTTTTGTTTCTTCGTCCGTCCCGCGGTCGTCTTTGACGCTTCGGATCTCACCGGCGAGGTGATGGGCGGCGCGTCCGGCTTTCTTTACGGCATCGCCGAGGAGGGCGTACCGAGTGCCGATATGACCGATTCGCTGCGCATCACGTCCGTCTCCGCCAAGACCGCGGACGGCCTGCAGCATCCGATCGGCGACGTGGCGCACATCGCGTCGCAGCTGCTTTCCGGCGGCGCGGCGGAGTATATCGTCGTGTATCTGCAGGACACCTACGCGACCTGGTATTATGACGACGCGGCGATCACCGAGATGAAAAAGATCGGCGAATACGATTATCTCGACTATCTTGAGACCGTCTATTTTCCGCAGATCCGCGAGACCGTGGAGAAGATGAAAAACACCCCTTACGCCGACAAGCTCGTCTACTGCCTGTATAACGAGTGCGACAACGGCGTATGGTTCGGCGAGTGGAACGACGACGGAAACGGCGGCGGGTGGAACGGCTTCGGCGACGAGGGCAGACAGACGTTCTACGACGCGTGGAAGCGCACCTATGACTATGTGAAGACGCTCGACCCGGACGCGCGTTTCGGCGGTCCCGGGTATATGGAATATAGCGCCGAAAAGCTCGACGGATTCTTCGCGTACTGCACGGAGAATGCATGTATGCCCGACGCGCTGATCTATCACGAGCTGCAGGACCGCTCGGTCTACGACTGGCAGGCGCACGTGCGGGAGCTGCACGGGATCGAGGCGAAATACGGGATCCCCGAGACCCTGCCCGTGATCGTCACCGAATACGGCAGGATGCAGGATAACGGCGATCCCTGCGAAATGACGAAATACATCGTTCAGTGCGAAACGACGAAGGTCTACGCAGAGCAGGCGTATTGGCTGCTTTCGAACAATCTGAGCAATACCTGCGCCGATTACAACACGCCAAACAGCGCCTGGTGGGCGTACCGGTGGTACGCCTCGATGCGCGGGCAGACGATGAATTATAAGATCTGCGACCCGACGCACGCAGACATGGGCAAGGCGATCAAGGAAAACAGAGAGCTGCGCTATCAGGAATTTATGGCGGTCGGCTCGCTCACCGACGAAAAGGACCGGATCGAGATCCTCGCCGCGGGCGCGGACTACGACGGGAAAATAAAGATCAAAGGGCTCAAGAGCACCGCGCTTTACGGGGAGCAGGTGAAGATCACCGTCGAGCGGGCGGCGTATCAGGGCCTTGCGGGCGAAGTTTTCGCGCCGGAGATAATAACGACCTATACGCAGAAATGCGGCGCGAGCGTCAGCGTTCCGCTCAAGGGAATGAACGGCGAGAGCACCTATCATATCACGGTCGAACCCGCGGAGCAGAGCGAGACGAAGTTCATCAATGAAGATCTTTATACCCGTTATGAATTCGAGCACGGGACCCTGCTCGGCGCCGCCTATACCTACGACAGCGCCTACGCGACCACCGGCGAGACCGAGGGGATGGTCGGCGGCATGGAGAACGAAGGCGACGGGGTCGAGCTCAAGATCAAAGTCCCCGCGGACGGCGAATATGAACTCAGGATCGTTTACGGCAAGGCGGCGGACGGTCTTCGCGCAGAAGAGCGCCGCGACGCGAAGGTTCATTTCTCCCTGAACGGTGACGGGCGCGTTCTATCCCTGCCGAACACCGTACGCAGCGAATACACCGCCGCGCTGACGCTCACCGAACGTCTAACGCAGGGCGAAAACACCCTGCGCTTCACCCACGGCGACGGAACCTATGTACTGGATTCGCTTCTCGTTCGCCGCGCGCAGACGCCGGATAATATTTATTTCGAGACGGTGCCGGACGGAAACGGCAGAACCCTCGCCGTCGCGCCGCATGACGGATATTATGTTTTGAACGGTGAAAAGGACGTGTTCCTGAAACGCGGCGTGAATTTCGTCGGCGAAGCGATCTCGTCCCTGTCGGTATCGGAAAAAGAGCCGCCGAAGGTCGTCACTGCGGCGGAAATGACGCTCACCGGCTCGGCAAAGCTCGTGACAGACGACGGGGAGACCGCGTATATCGACGGTATCTCAAGCGCGGGCGGCACTTTGTCGTTCCCCGTGACCGCCGAAACCGCGGGGAAATACAATATCGTCCTGTGTTACGCCTCGGGACGCGAAAACGGCGCGCACGCGTATAATATCGACCTTGTCGAGGATTTTGTCACCGTCTGCGTGAACGGCGAAAAGCAGAAGAACGTCTATTGCCGCAACACCTGCAGCTTTTATGCCTATACCACGGTCGCCTTTACGGTCGACCTGCCCGCAGGGGAGAGCGTGATTTCCCTCTCGAACG
The DNA here is from genome assembly GCA_017429345.1 of Clostridia bacterium. Lineage (GTDB taxonomy): Bacteria > Bacillota > Clostridia > Oscillospirales > Acutalibacteraceae > RGIG2774. The sequence goes on from JAFRPB010000176.1 coordinate 17,014, forward strand.
ACGGCGCGCTGACATTTAACGGCGGTGATACCTTCGCCCCGCGGATCGCGTGGGTAAAGAAATTCTGATTTAACGGCGAAGCCGTTAAATCAGAATTTAGGGATGAGGGATGAGTAATGAGGGATAAGGGCTTGTAAAATTTCATTTTA